>NZ_JACJFF010000148.1:0-11092 GCF_014164465.1 Vibrio sp. SG41-7
CGGACAGTGATTCCGGAGTTCGTGGAAATTTGGCTGGTTTATCCCGGAAATGGTGTCCGGATTAAAACGGAATGAATGTCCGGATAATCCCGGAATCGGTGGTCGGATTGCTCCGGAATATGCAAACAAGAGCAATATTCTTTTCTAATGTTATGAAAATACCAGAGCCAGATACGCCGGTGTACTCCTTAGCTCCGCCTCTCCCTTTGTTAAAGTTATGAAAAGTATCTTTTCTAACAGTACTTTCAATACTGTGTGTACCAACACTTCTCATTCTTTGATTTAATGGCACTTGTGCGACTGTATTTTCAAATGGGTGAGAAGTGATAATTTCAGGAGCATGAGCTGTCAGTTGATTAACATCTACTTCGATAGATAGTGAAATGTTAGCGAAATTTGCGGTTACATCATCAGTTATTAACTCGATGATTGATACGTCGCTTATTTTGGAGTTATCAAAGTCACTAACGAGCTTGGAAGCAAAGAGTTCTTGCTGTCCTACTTTAAGGCTGATTTCTTCAATATTACAGATATTTTCGGGGTTATCTTCTGCAAAAAGCACATGGTGACAAGTGGCTACAAAAGCACGATCTTGTGACAGAAACGGAACTCCACTACCGATGCATTTACCTTGACGATAAATTTTTCCGTGAAGCTTTTCTTTGTTTTGTAAGAGAAAACTCAAGAGTACTCCAAAGAGCACTGCTCGATGAAAAGTAAGTTACTGGTAGGGAAATTACACCGCTGGCGAATATCGTCTTCGATGTCATAATTTAGGTAAATGGTGAACGATGTACCTAGTTCAGCAGCTCGCTCTTGGAGTAGTTGAATAGTCTCGGCGTCAGGGTGATTATATCTACCACCGTTAGTTGAGATGTAGTAATTGGTGCAATCAACTAATGCTAAAAGCTCTTCATTAGTATTGTGGCTAGAACCATGATGCGATAGCTTGAGGAGATTCAGCGGTAGTGGGCTTTCTGCTGAGTAGCCTCTATTTTTAATGCTAGTACATGCTGACTCAGCATGTGAGTCACCAAGCATAAGGATGTTACTCCCATTACAAGATAGTAGAAGTATTAGCGATGACTTGTTGATAATGTCACCGGACTGAGTTTGCTGCTTCTTGTACTTTAAAATCCCATCTTCGTAGATGATATTGCTTTCCCAACTTTCATATAGTAATTCGACAGTTACTTCGTCGGGAGATAATACAACCACGTTGATATTCCCAAAGGTTAGTTCTTGATTAGTAGTGACTTGGTTGAAGCTTTTCCCGCGTTGTTCAAGGACGCCTTTCAAACTGTGCCCATGCTTGAAGCCGACTTCTTCACCCTGATATTCACTAGGAAACTCAGGATGATTCATGAATAGCTGGTACGAAGTAAGATCGAGTTCTTCATCATTAACGAGGTTGAAGATGCCACCGAGGTGGTCGTAGTCAACATGTGTAATGAATATCGCGTCAATCCCATTGTGATCTAGATGCTCTCTAATTTGCCCATAGGTAGACGGCATACCACCATCGATTAGAATATTTGTACTGTTGCTCTTTACTATGAATGAATCGCCTTGAAGCGCTCCAAATGAAATGAATTCCACCTACTTATTCTCCATCTCCAACGCAACTCTCCCCGCAACCCGCACACCACTTTCCCCGACTGTTAGAGTCGAGTCGTTAAAGCTGATTGCTAGTTTCTTACCAGGTAGGCGCTGACTATCGTTGAGCGAGAGTAGGCCGTCCATATCTATTAGGTCAGCGCCACTTACTGCTTGGTGAACTTCCTTATCGACAATGAATGTAGCGCCATCGTGCTCGGTGCACATCATATACAAACCACGCTTAGATCGACTTAAAGGCTCGTTTAAAAGCCTATGAAATGTTTAATGACATATAGAATATCATTATGATCTCATATCAAGTAGCTCTAAATCTGTATTTTATGACTTGCAACAGTTACTTACGATTTTGAGCTTAATTATTACACATGCTAGTGGGGGGATTGAATCAGGATGGAAGTGTTGGAGTTAAGACGAGGGATGGAACGGTTACTGATGAGTATTCAAGGTGAAGTAAACGGCCCAGTAGATCACTACCGAGCCTCATTGTTAGACTTTACTTCTTCTACTTCGCATAATTCGAAGGAAACAGTGCTCGTTTCGCTTCTTCATCACGTTCGGTTTTAAATTCAATGCCTTTACCAATCTCGCGAGCGCGCAGTGCAGCAGGGCGAGTGTTGATTGCGTTAAACCAGCGCTTCAAATTCGGGTAAGGTGCTAGGCCTTCTTCACCAAGCACGAAAGGTGCTTTATCAACCCAACCCCATGCTGCGACATCGACGATGGTGTACTCATTTCCGACGAAAAACTCACGACCTTCCATATGTTTCTCTAACACTTCGTAGTGACGTTGTGCTTCGCGTAGATAACGATTTACCGCGTAATCTAAGCCTGCTGGTGCAGCATGACGGAAGTGTACCGATT
This sequence comes from Vibrio sp. SG41-7, assembly GCF_014164465.1. NCBI lineage: Bacteria > Pseudomonadati > Pseudomonadota > Gammaproteobacteria > Vibrionales > Vibrionaceae > Vibrio > Vibrio sp. SG41-7. The sequence goes on from NZ_JACJFF010000148.1 coordinate 2,482, forward strand.
GGCCAGAGTATGGACCAAGTCCGCTTGCGATAAACATCATCCAAGATAATAGTTCAGCTCTGTCTTCTGGCTGACCAGCTAGCTTGCCTGTTTTCTCAGATAGGTACAGCAGGATAGCGTTAGAGTCGAATACACGTTGTCCATTATCTTCAATCGCGGGCGTTTTGCCGTTTGGATTGATCAAACGATATTCCGGTGTGTGTTGCTCGCCTTTTAAGGTATCGACAGGAACAAGTTCAAAATCTAGGCCTGTCTCTTCTAGAAACAGAGCGATCTTCATTGGGTTGGGTGTTTGGTGAAAATAGAACTTAAGCATGGGGTAACTCCTTGTATTGGTGATTCATTAAAGCATCACTTGAACGATCGTTCAATAAATGATTTTTGAATTTTCTGTGAATTGACTGATTTGATACCAAACTCTGTGCCTTTGAACTTGGCTGTGTAAACGTGAATTAGCGTCGACTGGTAGGGGAATCGCGTTTTAAGTTGCTGAAATAATGAACATAAACGCACGTTTAGATTCGAGGCTGAGCTTCGAAACTTACGGGTTTAGATGGAATAGGGATGTGGGATTCGAAGTTAAATATTCCAAAGTCATCAAGGGCGCTCCTCATAACTCGAAGCTATCTGGATATTTGAGCTTACTCTGGCGCATAAAATCGTGATCTGCAGCCACATCTTATGCAACAAATGAATATTAACCTTGGAGAGTAAGGTTTGGTTCACGGTTTTTTAATCTTGGCGGCTTACATTGGTGAGCAAATCTGATGTGAAACACTTAACGACACAGGATCTTTCCATGAAAAAGAACATTATCGCCCTCGCTCTTGGTGGCATGCTCGCTTTTGGCGCAACACCTTACTCTTTTGCTGCTAACGATGGCGCTGTACAGGCTTCTGCGGACTACGCACAGTTGGTGACTAAGCGACAAGTTGTAGACCAACTACTTCTTGATGCGTTGCAGGCGTTTAAGTCTCCGGCAAGAATTTCACACGCGGGCTTCACGGCTAAAATGCCAAGCAACATGGAAATTGTGACTAACCGATTGTTAGAAGCGTACCAGTTAGAACCTTACCGTACTGACCTGCTGATCTCGGCAGCGAACGCTCAGATCTACAACAAGAATGCAGAGCGCGCTATTGAGCTGTTTGAGCAAGCATTGACGGTTGCGCCAGACGATGTCGACCTTCATGCGTATCTAGCGGTTTGGCAGCGATTTGAAGGCAATGACAGTGAATCGAATAAGCACATGGGGAAACTGGAAAGCCTGAACAAGGGCAAAGCAGAAGACATCAAGCGTATTTTTGCTACGGTTGACCGCGTGTTAGAAACACCACTGAAAGAGTCGGCAGACAAAGGTTTATTGGATGACCACGGTGCCATCGTCACTTTGGGTTACGCGCTTAACCCTGATGGTTCTATGCATGAGATCTTGATTGAACGTCTTGAAACCACATTAGCAATGTCGAAAGCTAACCCTGATGCGATGATCGTGTTAACCGGCGGCGTGCCAAAGAATCATAAGACTGAAGGCAAGTTAATGGCGGATTGGCTTATCTCAAAAGGGGTAAGCAAAGACCGCATCATTGAAGAGAACTACGCGACCAGCACGGTAGGCAATGCCTTGTTCAGTAGCTACGCGCTTGCTCGTCATGATATTAAACACGCGACCATTATTAGCTCGGCAAGCCATGTTCGTCGTGGTCAAACTCTGTTTGAGATCGCGAGCTGGCAGACGGGCCCTCAGGGCATTACCTTCGATACGGTTTCTTACCCAGACAAGCCGCTAGAAGATCTTAAGAAAGCGAGCAGTGGTGAGCTTCTAGGCATCTACCGTGACGCACTGAGAACGTATGGTATGTGGAGCTACCGCTCTTACCCATTGGAATCTCGTTAAGCCCAAGCATTATTTGCGTTTGGGAAAAGCACCGTTCGTGTTAAACCAAAGCGTCACTTGCTAGTACAATCGAGCACAGCTAGATGATATGCTGTGCTCCTATTTAATTTAGTGTTTCAAAGGCAAAAAAATGAACCCGATTTTAGCGATGTTGAAAGAGAACAATATTAGCGACGAGCAGATCAGTGAGCTATTCAAAACGCTGACAGAGAACCCTCTTGCAGCAATGGCGACAATCAGCCAACTTGGTTTACCACAAGATAAGCTTCAAATGCTGATGGGTCAGGTAATGCAAAACCCTGCGCTAGTCAAAGAAGCAGTTGAAGAGCTTGGCCTAGATTTTTCTAAGGTTGAAGCGGCTAAAGAGCAACTTCAAAAATAAGTGAATTTGAATGAGCTAATATCGAATTAGCTTTATCCACATTCAATAAAAAGGTCGTTTAAGTTCAGCAACAGGCTGTCTTAACGGCCTTTTTTGATCTTGGTGGCGATTTTTGACTTTGATTTGAGTGCTATCAATCATCCTTTCTGATCCTATACATACCGACCATTTCAACACAATTGACAGCAACCTTGCCAAATATGTGCGACTACTGACAATTTACTTACTAGACTTAATTAACCTATGTGCGACCTGATATGTGCACCTTGATGAGCAGAGTTTTTGGATGAAGACGGCCCTAAATAATAGGGCTAACCGATTTGGCCATAAGCGCGGTTTATCTATGAGTCACATTAAGGAAAAGAATAAGAGGGCAACAAACTAAGCCCTTTATTGAGCAGTGATTTATAGGACATGAGTTATGAAGTATTTAAAGGAAACCGCTTTAGCGAGCCTTGTGCTGGCTGGGCTTGTTGGTTGTGGCGGTGATTCAGGTTCATCAAGCAGCACGACACCCATTACCTTGAGCGTGAGTGATGCGCCCATTGATGATGTTAAAGACGTCACCGTGACATTCAGTAAGGTCGCTTTACTTCCTCAAGGGGGAGGTTCGCCACTGATTTATGATGTGTATAAAACGGACGAAAACGGCGATTACGTTGATGAAAATGGCGATCCATTGCCAGATGGTGAGGACCCTATTCCATTAAGTGTGAATTTGTTGGATTACCAAGGCAGCGAGGCGCTTCCTTTGATTGAAAATGAGGTCATTCCGGTAGGCAGCTATAAGTTGTGTGTGTTTGCGAATGATGGCGATCACCCAACAGATCCATCTTACGTGATAGAAAACGATGATATGACCCGTGAGTTAACAGTGAAAGGTGAAGGCGCGTGCCCGCAAGGTGTGGGTAAAGAAGATAACGCTGGCGTACTTTACTTTAATGATTCATTTAATGTGAACCAACAGAGTAACGATTTTGTTGTTGAGTTCGATCTTCGACGAGGTCTAAAGAACACTTCGACTTTCCCTGATTACACCATTCAAAGAACGTCTGTAAGCCTTATCAATACGGTTGAGACAGGAAACATTGAAGGCACTGTAGCGACAACAACTTTCGAAGCTTGTAACCCTACAGACGATAACACGTTCGTTCAGTCAGTGTACTTGTATGAAGGTAATGTTGAACAAGCTGACATGGCTCCGATTGGCGGCAGTGATGAAGTGAAACCGATTACTTCAGCATCAGTGGTAATGAATGAAGCACAGACTAACTATGAGTTCTCTCTGGGCTTCATTGATCCAGGTACTTACTCATTGGGTTATACGTGTACTGCGCAGTACGACAGTGATGAAGACAATGCCGATCCGGTTGCTGATGGTTTTGAAATCTATGATGTTCAAAACAGTGTTCAGGTAGTGGTTGGTCAGGATAACCAAGTATCGTTTTAAATCTTTGACGTGATTTAGCATTCGAATAAAAACGGCCTCTTATTTGGAGGCCGTTTTTGATCATGTCACTTAGCTAGCATGAATTTGATGTGCATTGAGTGTGACTCTAGGGAAGTGATAATGTAACGTTGTATCTCTTACTCGAACCTAGTGAAATGTACTCCGGTGTTGCTCATGAAATCTAGCTTAAGCATTCGATCTTACACCAAGCAATTTAATACCCATGCTCATGATGACCATCATCAACTGGTATTGCCGATCCAAGGCAGTATCAATATCGAAATGGTGGGGTATGTCGGCAAAGTGGCCGTGGGCGAATGTGTGGTGATTCCAGTAACCACCGCGCATGCGTTTAAGGCGGATGAAGCAGCGCGGTTTATTGTCGCAGATATGGCAGAGTTGCCGCAGCACTTGTTGGAGCATGAGCTCTCGGTTTTCACGATAACACCACCTTTAATGAGCTTCCTGTTGTTTGTAGAGAAGCAGTTGGAATATCAGGTCGATAGCGGTATTGAATCATCAATCTTGGATGTGTTTTCACTGCTGTTAGAGCAACAACAAGTGAGCAAGAGCATCGACCCAAGAATCCGTGCGGTACAAAGGCTGATAGCGGATAATTACACGCAGCCGTTATCCATTTCACAACTTGCAGAAACGGCCTGTTTGAGTCCCACTCAATTTAAAAAACGCTTCAAAGAGTGCCTGGGGATCAGTGCGCTTAAATACATCACTCGATATCGCATGGAGAAAGCCCAAGCCTTGCTAACCCACACCGATTTACCGGTTCAGTTGATAGCCGAAAATGTGGGTTATAGTGATGTTTCTGCTTTCAGTCGTCGCTTCTCTCAGCACTTTGGAATGTCTCCAAGGGCGTTTCTAGGCTCAATGAAAGACAGTCTTTAGAAACAACAATAGCGTCCTTTCGGCAAACTAACTTTTATCAATCTTCACTATTATCTATTTCAGAACTGAAAATTGGGTAATAGAAATGAATCTTGCCATCAATCGCGTTAACGAATTCCAAACGGGCACTTTAGCCATCTTGTTTGCTTCTATTTTATGGGGCACGACAGGCACCGCTGCAAGCTTTGCTCCCGATCTAAGTCCATTAGCAATTGGTGCTTTCTCTATGGGCGTCGGTGGCCTAATGCAAGCGGGCTTGGCGTATCGAAAAATCCTCCTCGCCTTCGATAAACTTTTGCAGAACAAGAAGCTGTTGGCAGTGAGCGCTTTGGCTTTGGCGATCTATCCTTTAGCTTTCTATTCTTCAATGAAATTATCAGGCGTGGCGATTGGTACCGTGGTTTCGATTGCAACCGCACCTTTCTTTTCGGCACTGTTAGAGTGTCTGATTAGCAAAAAGAATAATATCAACAAACGTTGGCTCACTAGCTTTGCGATTGGTGTGGTGGGTATTGGGTTGTTGGTGTTTTCAGAATCTTCATCGACGAATGAGTCCGGTGATGATCTCAAGCTGTTAGGTATTGCTTTAGGTCTGGTCGCTGGGTTGTGTTACGCCATTTATTCTTGGGCGACCAAAGCACTGATCGACAAAGGGATTAAGTCACAAGCAGCGATGGGCAGTATTTTTGGCCTCGGTGCGATGCTGTTGATGCCAACGCTCTGGTTTACGGGGGAGAACCTGTTTTCCTCGCAGATCAACGTATTAGTCATCAGTTATCTGACGTTAATCCCACAATGCTTGGGCTATATCGCCTTCAGTTTTGGTTTACGCCATGTGACCGCGAGTAGCGCCAATCTACTTACTTTGTTTGAACCAGTAGTTGCAGCGGTGCTTGCCGTCTGCGTTGTCGGTGAGCTGATTCCTTTTATAGGTTGGTTAGGTATGTTTCTGATTGTGCTGTGCTTGTTGATACAGTCGAAGCCATCTAAAGGAACGCTATAAGTATTTGTTTTGTTGTGCCTAATTGAAATTTATTCATGCGTAATTCTTATAATTGAATAAAATCAGTATCTCAGTTGTGAGAGTGCTGTTACTATCGATATCAATAGTCGGGGGGCATATACCTTATTTGGTGTTTGCTGAGATCGTTAATCGAGACCCGTTGAACCTGATTCAGTTAACACTGGCGTAGGGAACTATAAGCACTCGATCTACGTCTGCGCTCATGAAGACTTTTCATGAATCCAATGCGACTTCTCCTTCGATCGGTGTTCGTTCTCCTACGTCTTGTAAGATAGTAGGAGCGACAATGACACACAGTTCTATTTCAAAAGATTTAACGCCAAAAGCCTCAACTCCAAAATCCTCAACACAGCAGCACTCTGCTGAAGAGACGATTCGCACGAATACTCCGATTGTTCTAACCATCGCGGGTTCTGACAGTGGCGGCGGTGCAGGTATCCAAGCTGATATTAAAGCCATGTCTGCTACCGGTAGTTTTGCTTGTTCGGTAATTACCGCTATCACTTCCCAGAACACTCAAGGCGTATCAGCCATTTTTCCTATCCCACTCGACCATGTCGCTAGCCAGTTAGATGCGGTTTTTACTGATCTCAATATCGTGGCCGTAAAAGTCGGCATGTTGGCCGATTCGCAAATCATCAAAGTCGTCGCTGACAAAATTAAGCAGTACGAACCTAAGCATCTTGTGATTGACCCTGTAATGGTCGCGACAAGTGGTGACCTTCTCTTAGAAAACTCTGCTATTACGACTCTAAAGCAAGAACTGATTTCGCTGGCAGACATCATTACCCCTAACTTGCCAGAAGGCGCGGCGTTAACAGGCAAGCCGGTACCTGAAAGCGAAGCCGAAATGCAGGGCATGATTGAAGATTTACGCGCACTAGGTGCTAAAGCCGTTCTTCTCAAAGGCGGTCATTTAGAGAAAGATGAAAACAGTAACGATCTACTGATTCTCCCGACGACGTCTGCATTGATTAGCGCGAAGCGTTTCCCGACTAAAAACACCCACGGCACGGGCTGTACGCTTTCATCTGCCATTGCTTCTTTCTTGGCTCAGGGCAACACGCTGGCAGAAGCTGTTGACCTAGGCAAACAATACATTTCTCGCGCGATTGCTCATGCTGATGAGTTGCAAGTTGGTCAAGGTCATGGCCCGGTAAATCACTTCTTCGCTGGACACGGTAATGTCCGTTAATACGGTTGGCGTTCAACTCAGCAACGCGACGTTACGTTACCGAGACAGCGAGTACGCGACCTTGTCTGGGTTGTCGCTTAGCTTAAACGCAGGTAAGTGGACGGTATTGCTGGGTCGAAGTGGTTGCGGAAAAACCACGGTATTGCGTTATCTGGCAGGCTTGCTGGACGACAAGGTGGAGTGGCAGGGCACATTGGCAACGTCCGATGAATTGCCTTTAACGGACCGCATCGCTTACATGGCGCAGCAAGACTTGTTACTGTCATGGCTATCGGTCATCGACAATGTTTGCCTGAGTCATCGTTTTCAAAATCCAGTTTCTGATAAAGCACTGCAAACCAATCAAGCACTAGAGTTGTTAGCTGCGGTTGGTTTGGCTGATTATGCGAATGCGATGCCGGATCAATTGTCTGGCGGTATGCGTCAGCGTGTTGCTTTGGCTCGCACCTTAATGCAAGACAAACCAGTGGTGCTGATGGATGAACCGTTCTCTGCGCTGGATGCGGTAACAAGACACAAGCTGCAAAGTTTAGCGTGTGAATTGTTAAGAGATAAAACCGTTGTGTTGATTACTCATGATCCACAAGAAGCGGTGCGTTTGGCGGATAACTTGTATGTGTTGCAAGGCACACCTGCGAATGCTCAGTCTTTATCTGTGCCTCTCACATCAACACCACGAGTGTTAGACGGTGAATGCGCTGAGTTACAACAAGCGATCTTAGATCAGTTGGAGCGTGACTATGAATGATCTAACGCGAAGCGAAGTTGGGGTTCGTTCAACCGACATACAGGCTAGCACTGAACGTCCTCGCCAGATGAATCCCGTTATGCGTTTGCTTATCAGCAGTGCTGTGATTCTCGGTTTATGGCAAATGGTGGTGGTTATCTTCGAGATGCCGAGCTTCATTCTGCCAGCGCCTGCAGAAGTCTTTATTAAACTATTCGAACGCTACGATGTATTGCTCAAACACACTTGGGTGACTGCGCAAGAGATCTTACTTGGCTTGCTACTCGGTTTGTCGATGGGGCTATTTTTCGCCCTACAGATGTTGATGTTCGAACCACTAAAACGCTGGCTGTTACCTATCTTAATCGCTAGCCAAGCGATTCCTGTGTTTGCGATTGCTCCAGTATTGATGTTGTGGCTTGGCTATGGCATCGCCTCAAAAGTGGTGATGGCGGCGATCATTATATTCTTCCCTGTGACGACCTGTTGCTACGACGGCCTGCGAAATACTCCGACAGGCTATCTCGATCTTGCCAAAACGATGGGCGCATCGAAATGGCAATTGCTGCGTTATATCCAACTGCCTGCTGCGTTGCCAACACTGGCGTCTGGCATTCGTGTGGCGGTGGTTATTGCCCCAATTGGCGCGGTCGTCGGGGAGTGGGTGGGTTCGAGTGAAGGGCTGGGTTACCTAATGCTACAGGCCAACGCGCGAATGATCATTGATGAGATGTTTGCTGCCTTGTTCATCTTGGCGGTGCTGTCTATCTCGCTCTACTTCATCACAGACAAGTTACTCAAAAAAGCTATCCCTTGGGAGAACCAGTAATGGCTTGCTCAATAACACTTTGTTTAATAAGGCTTCGCTCAACGCTATTTACCTCAACAAAACTTCGTTAAAAATTAGCTCTATACCCAATCAACTTGAAGATGCAGGCTTAAACACCTGAAAATTGTCATTGATTCGAGACGTCAACGAACCTGCAATCTCTGGAAGAGTTACAGTAAAAAATTGGTCTATGGCTTCCTTGAA
>NZ_JACJFF010000149.1:0-10882 GCF_014164465.1 Vibrio sp. SG41-7
CGTTCCAGTGGCCAAGGGCATCTTTAAACTCCACTACAACAGGTTGCTCGTTAAAATAACTTTCAGAACTCGTTGGGTCATCATAATGAATTGAAAAATTAATATTTTTGGCGCGACTAAAACCATTATTCTGAGCATTACAAAACTTTATGCTAGGAAGCGGATGAGAGCTGTCTGAGCCATCAAGCGGTTTATTCGCATATTTATCGCTTACGGTTACAGTTAGCCCACTAGACTCAAAATCAATATTACAATTTGAGGTAGATAACTCCCCATTGCCCCGACAAAGTACATTATTCAGTTCGGATGGAGGCGTATTTGTATACCCAATACCGAGCTCAGTTTTAAGCGCCTGATTACTTCCAAGTTTAAGAGCTACTTGACCTGTAAATGTACGTGAGTCACCATCAATCCAATATGCTCCGTTTGATGTGGTTATCGGCTTTAAGGTGACTGATATAGGTTCGTCAAATAAGTTACAACTGTCATCTGCACAAGCTTTTAATATTATATCTTCTGGTTCACACGTGTTACCTACCCCCGAGTGTATAAACTCAAAATGATGAAGCCCATCACTAAGCTTTTCATACTGATCGGCACAAACCTGTAAGTTATCAACTTCATGAACGTTGGTAGCTTGTCCTGTCGACCCCGTAAGAGACAATCTAAAGTTATTAGGTACACTGGTTTGCCCATAACCATCCATAACATCAATTCGACTAATAATGGATTCCCAATCGCTGCCATTCAGAATATCTATAGAAAAAAACACCTGGCTTTCCGTGCTATCTATAGTTACTCGGTATCGCCTTTTCTGACCATTATCTAACGTGTCGGAATCATAGTACCCTGTAATATATTCGTACCCGCTGCTCCATTGACCTTCAGAAGTCAGTTTCCCAGAGCCACGCACAGCAATAGCATCAGACGTATCATTTGGAATGTTCGATGGTAGATTTATCGCCCCTTCCTTGGAAAAGTTTCCGTACTCATCAATGCCAACGCCTAGCCAACCACCTGCAAAACCTTCAATTCCAGGTTTCAAACCGTAACCTAAAGGACCACCAAAGGCCCCAGCTCCAGGAGGAACTGAAGCATCAGACAACACAATAGCCATACCGTCACCACCAGAGCCCGGTCGAGCGTAATGATCAAACTCTATACTCACGTAATTATTTTTGGCTGGGAATAAATATTGGTAGCTTGCTGCTGTTGATTGTTGAAGCTTATTTTGGTTCAACACTAATCGACCATCAGCTATTTCAGGTAAGTCACTGGTTCCATAAGAAGTCACAGACCAGTTTTCAAGAGAGCCGTTAAAATCCTCTAGTGGCAGAAGTTCACATTGGTTTGGAACTGGAGAGCCACACTCATGTCGCTGTTGATATAAAAGCGCCACTTTTTCACTATTTAAGGTTTGATCAAACACTTGAACTTCATCAATATAGCCATCAAATGAGCGACTAGTAAAACCAACATCGTTACCAATAGTTAATGGGTGACCATTAGTTTTTAGTTTCGGGTTTCCATTATTTGATGCCTGGGAATCACGTTGACCGTTGATATAAAGTTTAGCTTGATTATCTCGTTTCCAATTATAAGTAATTACTACATGAGTCCAAGGAGCATCAGCCCCTACAGGTACAGTGAAGTTACTAGTTAATGTTTGAGTATTATCATTACCGTTATTGCTCTCTTCCCAATACCAGAAAATTTTTCCACTACTATTTAAGTGAAACTCATAGTTTGTATCTTTAGCAACAATTGTATATAAATCGCTGCCACTTGGCAGGGAGAGCGGTTTAATCCAAGCTGATACTGTTAAGTTCTCTGAGAGATCAAGCTCAGCATCACTAGGAACTTCAACATATGAATTATTATCATTGCTAAACACTCCATACTCGCAAGTGCCAAAATTAAAGGAATTGGCGGTTAATGCAGCGTCACCATTCCCGACGTATGGGCCGTTTACAGCTTTACCATTATGATTGCCCATTTCATCTTTGACGTTATAGACATTAGCTAACCAATTATTCCCTTCGAGGTGATACTTAGCTACAGGATCAGGTAAAGTTAATTTATCACAGGCATTTCCAGGAACAATTTTATGCAAACAAACCCCATCAACTACGCTTGAATTATCTTGTGGGTAATTAGGAAATTGAAGTTCAGCCCAACCGTTAGCAGTCGAAGCGATTGCATCTCCGTATATGTGTGCATTCTTTAGAGATAGGTGATGAGTTTTTGTTGTAACACTTCCCTTAACTTCTGAATCCGTTACATTCAAAGCCCCTAGGCTTGTCACAGTAGTCTCGCCAGCAACAAAAGAAGCAAGACCTATAGTTGCGTTGTTTCCAATAGTAATTGTATTGACACTTCGATTTGACACATCTCCTTCTATTGTGGAGCTATCAATCGTAATTGTGAAAGCCCCGTCGACAGAACCTTTTACAAGTGAATTCGAATCCAGAGTTAAGCTACCTCCACTAAAAATACTTCCAGGAAGCCTTAACTTAGAAAATAAAGATACTCCACCACCAGCACTCGATAGAGTAGTTGTACCCTCATTACCAGAAAAAAAAGCAACTGGTTTAAATTCAGTATTTGTTATATTAAAAGTCTGGTCAGCTTTAACCACACTATTATCATAAAGATTAATAGTGTTATTACGTGAAGAAAAAATCCCGTAACATCGATACTCTCTAGCCCACTCAGAACCATTTATAGATATCGGCGCTTGTCCTCCTCCATTATATGTACATAACTGTTTAAAGTCAGATTCAAGCTCTAAGTTATAAGTTGCGCCATAAGATAACGAAGAAGTAAGTAAAGTAGTTAATAACAAAAAAAACTGACACTGTTTAACTATAAGTTTCTTTCTCATAACTCAACTTCCTTAACCCAAAGCTCTTGATTACGTTGAACTTCACTCACTCCAGAACCACAAACAACAGAGGACTCTAAAACATAAAAAACAAAACCATCGAGCTGCCCCCGGCTTGCACATTGCAATGAACTCAGCGAACAATTCATCGATGACTCAGAAACTATTGAATCAGCAACATTTGCCACAGCACTCGGTATAGGGTCAGTGCACACAGTTGAAATAGCAGATGAAGATTGTGGGTCAGGATCCGGATAGAACTGAGTCATCACATACTCATTAACAGAATGGCTGAGTAACCAAGCTTGCGTGCCTAGCACCACTCGGGTGTTTGAGTCATTATCAGACCAACTCGTTCGACTCAAACTTGTCGCTAAGAAACCAAGCACTACGATAACAAAGATGACCATGATTAGCGCACTGCCTTTTTGGGTTGATTTACGGGACATTTATCACCTGTATCTCTTGCTCAAACACTGTGGACTCATTATTTTCTGCAAACTCGAGAATCAACTCAACAACACCATTATTCTGAACATCCGCAGGCTGATAACTCAGGGTACTATTCTCACTCATAACTCGATCGCTTATTGTGACACCATTACGAGTTAGTAAATTACTATTCGCAAGGCAATATTCCACAAGGTTATTTGAGTCAAAAATGTAGTGCCTTTTGCCTACAGATTCACTGATAAGAGTGTTAGCACCATTTGGAATAGAAAAATAGGCGGCGGATGCACTAGGAGGAGTAACATTGTTAAGAGGGTATATATTGTTTAATTCGTTGATATCAGTGTGAGGACGCGTCGGATTTATTACTAATGACATGGATTGTAATGAGCTACTCGTTGCTCCGGTATCACTAACCAAGAAGTTAATATCAGCTCCAGAAATGGCATAAAAACCTGAATCAACAATTGGATAGAATGATACACAATCACTACTCACTGAAGCTGGAAACAAATTAGGTACAGCATGCCTCACTTCACGAGAAAGCTTTTCCAATACAAACCGAGCTTCCGTTTGTAGTCGAAAACGCTCTACGGAACCAAAATAGCCTCTCACACCAAGCTCAGTAAAATTCGCGACACCAAGTAAGACGATACTTGAGATGACAATAGATAGAATCATCTCTATGAGCGTAAACCCTTTCCCTTTCATTAATACTCCCCTCTATAAGCGACTAAGGTGATAGGAGGATTATTGCTTGCGGTAATTGTTAACGTAAATTTCTGCATAGATGTATTGGGCGTATCATTGGTAACGACCAAATCCACATCAAAATTAGTGTAAGTGCTGCCAAGTTCAATTGGAGTACCAGAGCTCACCGTTCCGTAATCTCGAGCTAATAGATCGGTCATAATACTTTGACCTAATGCCGAAGCTCGGTTGGAATAATTCACTTGACCTGAAAGCGCGGATTGTGGTGCAAGAAAAGTAGAAAATGCGAGCATTGCAAAACCAAGTAGTACAATAACAATGATCGACTCGATAAGCGTAAAGCCACTATTTACGTACTTCATGGGCATACCTGATTACTTGGATAAACAAAACCTTGAGAATTGATACAAACCCAAGCTCTGTCGGAACTATTATTAGATGAGATAGTAATTTGAACACCAGATGAGGCAGTATTTTCAGGGTTACCTAAAAGGTTGAATTCGATTGGAGAAGAGTAGCTAGAGGTAGGTACAGACGCGAAACTATAATCATCACTAGCAATAACATCACTTCTTGTTTCAGATGTGTTGTCACAAGCTGATTGCGAACCGATACAATTGTTTGCAGCCACTAAACGTAAGCTTTCAGCGCCTGACACAGACATATCCATGTTAGATTGCATTCTATTCAACTGAACTTGCCGAACGACAGAAGAAACCTGATTTTGAAGAGCATAAAGTTCATAGTTTTTGCGTCCACCAAAACGGCTGATAGCCGTCGCTGAAATAATAGCTAATAAAAGAATCACTACGATTAACTCTACAAGAGTGAAACCTCTGTTTGGCTTTGTATTCATATATACCCAAAGTAGCTAGTTATGACTCTACATTACAAGATAGACTCAAAATAATGAAGGTTTCTAATATGAGTTTTAATACTAATTCTAGTTTATGATTTGAATAAAAAAGGCCAGCAAATGCTGGCCTCTAGCTTACCGAAGCAAGCTATTTAGTTACCTGTACCACCACAACCATCAGCTGCATCACCTAATTCAACGGTAGTCGATGCAGCACTAGCAGCTGTCGTACCTGTTGCTTCAGTATAAAGTACAATACACTTGTCAGTCACAGTTGCTCCTTTAAAAGCAAATGTTAAGCTTGGGGTTGCTGGAGCAGAAGTGCTTGCCACGACATCCCAATCAGTACTTAAACCAACTACAGCAGCAACAATACCAGCCTCATTAGCAGTAGGGTAACCATAGGCAGTAGTAATACCTTCAACATCAGGGGTAGTCGTAGAATCTAAAGCCTCTTGCCCTTCAACTGCTGACTTTCCGTAAACGATACCAGATGCACCATCAATTGCACCTTTCAAACCTTGCAAAGATGATGCTCGAGCATCATCTTGCAGGTTCAAGAAACGTGGTGCCGCAGTTACAGCAAGAATACCCAGAATAACAATTACAACCACTAGTTCGATTAGGGTGAAACCGCCTTGTCTTTTCATAGTTAAGCTCTCTCTATGTTTAATTTTACGCAGACTTACTGCAAAGTTACGGTCACACGACCAGTTTTAATTTCGTAAACAAATTGGTGCTCGGCATTACCTTCTAATTGAATGTAAGTACACGTTGCATCACCTGAATTCGCTTGCGCTGAATATTTGTAATTTGAGTCGCTAGCAACATCTGAGACCGCACCAACTTTAGGTGGATTCTGCAATAAATTCCCCATCAACTCAGAACAGGTTTTATCTGAAATGTCTTGTGGTGCAGTGCTCGAATCGTTGTTCAGAGTCCATGGATAGCCATCTCTAAAATCGGTATTGACATTGTTACTGTTCTTGGATCTTGTTAACCAAAAATCAACACCATCATAATTTACAGTATTGTATGTTTCAGCACCTATATTCTCTGACGGCCTAGCTTCTGCTTCCCACTGTGCTCTTGCCGACAAAACGGCGGTTGCAAAACCACCAGCGACACCTTCAATGCTTGATTTTTTAGCCTCATCTGTCACGTCGAGGTAGCGGGGTAAAGCTGCTACCGCCAATAAACCAACGACCACGATCACTATGACTAATTCGACAAGGGAGAAACCCTTTTGATTCTTAAGCATTTTCTACCCAGCCATCTAATTATTAGCGCGCATTATACATTCACGCTCGTATAAAACCATAAAAAACCGTCAATATTTTCACAAAGCCAAAATATTGGCTTTCACACTAAACCTTTCCCTTTCGAGTAATATGTCTATCTGATATTTATCAGCATAATGATAACTGCAGTGAAAGTGCATGTTATCACCTTTATCTTCAACACTCGGTGAACTGAGCCCTAAAATGCATTCTTGAGGGTATAATTCTTCAAGCCAATAATGACAGTCTCGCTCATCTCCTTGAATCGGCATTATCCAGCCTGTTCGGCTATAACTTTTAGGATGTTCCGAGTTATTGTCTTGCTCAGCACCCGATAACAAATACTGTTGTTTGAACAGGTTTGCTTGCTCTAAAATTCGCTTGCTCGCGACGATCAATGCCGTGTTAGTCGCTTCTTCTTCTACCGTTTTAAAGGCAGAGAGCCCCCCCACAATAAGAAAAAGAATAACGACACTCCAAATAACAAAACGTGAGCGTTGTAGGTTATTTAGCATTCCCTAGCCTTTGATTGCATCCAGCATTCCCCACATCGGTAGGAAAATACCCAGAGCTAAGATCAGCACCATACCAGCCACAACCACCAATAAAATAGGTTCGATCCTTGCGGTTAAGGTCTTTAAGTCATAATCGACCTCTCGATCATAAAAATCGGATACCTCAAGTAATAGCTCATCAATACGGCCGGTTTCTTCACCCACCGAAATCATTTGTATCACCAGTGGGGTGAAAATTTCGCTATTGATCGCTGTTGAAGAAACCGTACTACCGGCTTCTATTGCGGCTTTCATAGCCTGAACTCTCAACTCAAGGAATCGGTTATCCAACGCTTCCGCAGACAACGACAGTGATTGATTCAGTGGTACACCGGCTTTTAGCATCAAGGCAAAAGTACGAGAAAATCGCGAAAGTAGCGCTCGATTCACCACCCCACCAATCACGGGTATTTTTAAGCGTAACCTGTCCCATTTTTCCAATCCTTTGTCTGTCTTAACCCATGCTTTAAAAGCAAAGATAAGACCAAAGATCACGCCAAGCATTAAGCCCCAGTAATTCACAAAGAACTCAGACATACCAATCAAGATACGAGTAGGCAGCGGCAAGTCGACACCAAAGCGCGCAAACATGCTTGAGAACTGTGGAATAACCTTGATGTTAAGAATGAACATTGCAATCAAGATAAAACTGATCACAAATGTTGGGTAACGCATCGCAGTCTTGATTCTCTTACGAGTCTCTACTTCTTGCTCATAGTATCCAGCCAATTGCAGCAAAGCCTGATCTAGACGACCGGTATTTTCACCAACCCCTATCATAGAGACAAACAGCGGGCTGAACACCTTGGGATGCATCTGCATCGATGCTGATAATCCACGACCATTGGTTAGCTCAGCAACCACGTCTTCTAAGGCCGCTTTCAACTGCTTATTTTCACAGTTTTGGGTCAGGCCTTTCATCGACCTTAATAGTGGTACACCCGCCTTGGTTAGGCTGTATAACTGTCGACAAAACAGAACTAAGACTTCAAGCGGAACATTCGGCGAGAACAGACTCGATACATCCATATCCAGTACTGAACCACCACTTTTACCCAGTTTAATAGAGGTGGGAATAATCCCCTTACTCATCAAACTTTCTGCGGCAAGATCTTCGTTATTCGCATCTAACTGGCCAGTCACTTGGCTGCCATCAGAACTGCGACCTACATAACGATACGTTGGCATATCACTCTACCCCTACAGATAAATTGGGTCAGTGGCACCGGAAGCATCGCCTTCACCAAGGTGCATGATCTCATCGAGGCTCACGACACCTTGCAAAGCTAGCTCCATCGCAGAAGCCAACAACGGTTTGTAGTTTTTAGACCGCCTTGCCGTTTGAGCAAAGCCAACCGCATCATTCGCTCTGAGTGCATCCATCATGTCTTGCTCTAGCTCCAACATTTCAAATACACCAATACGCCCTCGATAACCGGTTAGGTTACAGTTCTGGCAACCACGACCTTTCATGAATAGCACAGCCACTTGATTAGGGAAACGTACGCTCAACCACTGCTTACGAGGTTCATCCAATTCATCCTCAACCTTACAATCAGTACACACTTTACGAACTAATCGCTGTGCCACTACCGCTCTCACGGCACTTGCCACAAGATAACCGGGAGCACCCATGTCCATCATACGCAGCGCACTGTCTACTGCATCGTTGGTATGCAGCGTACTTAACACTAAGTGGCCAGTCAGTGCGGCTCTCAAGCCAATCTCAACGGTTTCGTGGTCGCGCATCTCACCAATAAGGATGATATCGGGATCCTGACGAAGGAAAGTTCTGAGGATAGTAGAGAAATCGAGATTGATCTTAGGGTTTACCTGAACTTGGTTCACACGAGGAAGGCGGTATTCCACCGGATCTTCCGCGGTAATGATCTTTTTGCCCGGCTCGTTTAATTCGCTTAGCGCACTATAAAGGGTGGTTGTTTTACCTGAACCCGTCGGGCCAGTGACCAAAATCATGCCATGTGGGCGGCGTAACTGTTGACGAAGTCGAACCAACAGATCACTTGGTATACCTGACGCCTCTAACTTACGAAGGCCGGCTGATTGGTTGAGAAGACGCATAACCACAGACTCACCATGTTGCACGGGCATAGTCGACATACGAATATCAACAGACTGACCTTTGGCTCGAATGTTAAAACGACCATCTTGAGGAAGACGCTTCTCTGAGATATCGAGGTTTGCCATTAACTTCAAGCGCAGTACGAGTGCAGAAGCAATATTGACTTCATTCAGCAGTGTTTCATGCAGCACGCCATCAATACGCTGACGAAGACGCAATACGTTTGAATCTGGCTCAATATGAATATCAGATGCACCGACTTGGATTGCATCTTCAAATAGCGAGTTGATCAGCTTAACGACCGTAACTTCGTCACTGTCTTCACCAGCAATATCAAAATCAAAGGTGTCATTGACTTGGTGTTCGGCATGAAGCTGCTCGGCGAAAGACGCTATTTCTTTGGTTCGGCGGTAATAGCGATCAAAGCCATCCACTAATTGTCTTTCTTGAGCGACAACGAATTCAAGCGCGTAGTCACCTAGTTGGCCAAGCAAAGATTCCTGAGCAAACAAGTCCGCAGGATCACTCATGGCGACACGTAACGTATCGCCTTGGCGTCCAATCACCAATGCACGAAGACGACGAGCATGCACTTCAGGTAAAAGCTGTACCGCTTCAACATCAACAACGGCTCGACTTAAATCAATGAGAGGAATAGCGAGTTGCTGAGACAAGAAACTCAACATCTGTTGTTCTGATAAGAAACCAAGTTCAATCAGCGCATCACCTAGCTTACGACCGGTACTTTTTTGAGCAGAAAGAGCTTGTTCAACTTGGGCCTCAGTGATGATTCCCTCTTCGACGAGCAAATCACCTAGCCTTTTTCTTAATCTAATTTGCATCGCCACTCTCCTCTAAAGCTTTGATTATTTTTAAGCGGTCACGCACAAAGTTTTGCGATTGAGATGAGATTCCAACTCTGGTTAAGGCACCTTGGTATGACTCTTTTGCAGCAGAAAAATCAAGTTGACGCTCTTGTTGAATCGCAAGGCCAAGCCACCAGCGAGCATTATCTGAATCAACCTCGACTAACTTTTGGTAACTCTCGAGCGCGATGTCTTCTTGCTGAGATTTTTGACTCAACGCCGCACGCATAGCTAAATAATCTTGAGTAGGATTTGGTGGCAGGTGGATTAACGGGCTTAAAGCTGCTTCTGCTTGGTTAGCTTTAACCAGCAGTTTAGATAACCCTAATCGCAGTTTTTCACTGTTGATGTTGAGCTTGATACCAGACTGATACAGCTCATAGGCTTTACGAGTATCGCCTTTACCAAAATAGAGAATCGCAAGTTTCTGACGGACATCTTCATTTCGTGGCGTATAACGCAAGGCTTCGGTGTAACCTTTCAAAGCACCAGTAAGATCATTCGCATCAAGCGCTTTCTGAGCTCGCCCTTGTGCATTCACTGATAACTGCTCAGGCGTTAGCTCTACCTGCTCAATCAACATTTCGCTATTTTCTGAACTGTCAGAAGATTCTTTCTCATTAGAGATAGGAGCCGGATCTTTTTTTGCCACGCTAGCAACGTAAATCGGCTTTGGAATGTCAGCATTACTCGCTTTAGCCGTGCTTAACGGTTTAGGCGTAACGTCGGGGGTTCTCGCTTTAGAAGTACTCGACGTTGTCGTTGGCTTAACTTGAACGTTATTTGCCGCTACTGTGCTTTCTGCGGAACGGGGCGTTAAATCTAGCGTCACTAATTTCTGGGTTGGCGATGAGAGTGTTTGAGTAACAACATCTTGCATTTCTCCAGAACTCTCTAAGACAGAGACCTGAACTTGTGCATCTCGAGTTGAGATTGAATGTTCAACGGTAGGGCCTTGTGATATCGCCCAACCGCCCATCGCTAAACTCAAAGTAAAGCCCGCAACAACCCAAACCAATGGGGAACGCGTTTTTACTTTAGGTACGATTGCTGCTTCAATCGAAGTCGCTGACTTTTTCTTTGCCAATTCAGACAAGGCGTTATTTATGACGCTCATAATTAATTCCAACCCCACAATATTGGCGTTTTAAATTTAGGCTTACATACATCGTAAGTTTCATGCATGGCTGAAAACAGG
>NZ_JACJFF010000014.1:0-80765 GCF_014164465.1 Vibrio sp. SG41-7
CGATTGCAGGTGGTGCGGGTGCGGGTGTGATTGAATTCTTGATGCAAGAGAAGCTGCTAATGCCTGTATTGAACCTTGGCCTACCAGACAAGTTCATTGCTCAAGGTACTCAAGGTGAGCTGCATGAAGAGCTTGGCTTAGATGCGAAAGGTATTGAGAAGTCTATCTCCGACTACCTTGCCAAATAGCTTTCACAAGCAAACAGCATAAGCGACAAAACAAAAAAGGTTGGCCCTAGGGTCAACCTTTTTAGTATCTGCTAACTGATAAACTATTCGTTGTTTAGCTGTTAGTTATTAGCAATTAAGCCTGCTTAGCAACAAGGCTTAAGTACAGGTGCGTCATAGTTCTCTGGTTCGTCAGAGTAGATAGCAACGTTGAAGTTCTCAACTAAGCCTGTCTCTTCAACACACTGCTCTTGGAAGAACTGTTGAATCTCACGACGTTGACAGTGTGCTTCGAATGCTTCGTTGTCCGCCCAGATCTCATTGAATGCAATAGGGAAACTCTCACCCTCTGCAAATGGGCTCTGAATGTGACGAGTCACTGTATATTGGATACAACCGTCTTCACGCATTGTGTTTGGCTCTAGTGATTTCAGAACTTCAAACAACTCGTTCAATTTGCCTTCTTTAGGCTGAAATTGAGCAACACAGTAAACCTTCTTAGACATTGTAATTCCTTGTTTTTATCTATTATTGTTCGTTATTTGGATATTGATTCTTAAACGAGCCAACCTGAAAAATGAGCCACCGCATACAGCGAAATCGCCGCCATAATACCCGCCACAATATCATCAATCATGATACCTAAGCCGCCGTGAACTCGCTTGTCTAACCAACCAATTGGCCAAGGCTTTACCATATCGAAAAAACGAAACAGAACAAAGCCAGCGAATAGCCATTTCCAATCATTAACAGGAATACCCAACAACGGTACTAGGCCCATGGTGATCCAAAAGCCCGCAAACTCATCCCATACAATAGAGCCGTGATCGTGCACGCCCATGTCATCAGACGTCACTTGGCATATTTTGATACCAATAATGCAGCTCACAACCACAAGAATGACATAAATAGGGAAAGGTAACTGAACCAGCAATAGATAAAATGGGATCGACGCAAGCGTTCCCATGGTGCCGGGAATAATCGGCGATAAGCCACTACCAAAACCCGTTGCCAATAAGTGCCAAGGATTTTTAAGAGAGATTGCAGAAAGTGGGTTTGTCATCAATTAACCTTAAAGTGATCGTAACCAGTTAAGCTCCAGCTTAGTGGTTCACCATTATTGTGTAATTCAAAATATTCTACAGGTCTTATCTGGCCAATGCAGGTGACTTTTGTACTAGTGTGTGACAAAGCACTTTCCAACGACCCTTTATTCTCTTCTGGTACAGTAAAGCACAGTTCGTACTCTTCACCGCTGGTGAGCGCATATTGCTGAGCTGAAGTGATATCAGGAGCGAACTGACGTAACTCTGGAGAGATTGGCAGCGTGCTTACATCAATGCTTGCACCAACCTCTGAACGCTTCAGGATATGCTTTAGGTCAGCAATCACGCCGTCAGAGATATCAATAGCAGACGAAGCAAGGTTCACGAGCGCTTGACCAGCCAATACTCGAGGAACGCTCATATAGTGCCTTTCTTCAAGCTCAAGAGCATAAGGTTTGACTTTGTTCTGTTCTGGCTCAAGCAATACTTCTAGGCCGGCTTTGCTATCACCTAGGTTACCCGTTACGTAAATCCAGTCGCCCACTTTAGCGCCATCTCTACGCAGTGCTCGACCTTCTGGCACAAAACCTTGTACAGTCAATGTCAGACTTAATGGCCCCTTGGTTGTATCACCGCCAATTAACTGAATACCAAAGTAGTCAGCGAGCTTGAAGAAGGAGTCACAGAAGGGAGCAAGCCATTCTTCATCGACTTCTGGCATAGTTAACGCAAATGAAACCCAAGCAGGCGTCGCGCCCATAGCCGCAAGATCACTGATGTTCGAAGCCAATGCTTTGTGTGCCACCCAAGCTGGGTTTGCCTCTGCTAAGAAGTGCGTGCCCGCGACTAAAGTATCCGTGCTAATCGCTATCTCAACATTGCCCGGCGCTTTGACCAAAGCACAGTCATCGCCAGCAGCCAGATGTACGTCTTTACGTTGTGGTTGTCGATTTACAAAATATTTTTCAATCAGGTTAAATTCGCCAGACATCACATGCCCTATCTTTAGTCTTCATACAAATCACCGTAATTATTAATATTACAGAAATTTAGTTACAAAAAAGGCCAGCATAAAAGCTGACCTTTAGATTCAATATACGAACGTCTTATTTCTTACGAACGTGTGGTGCAGCTTTATCAAGCACACCGTTAACAAACTTATGGCTGTCTTCTGCTGCAAATACTTTTGCAAGCTCGATAGCTTCGTTGATAACCACTTTGTATGGTACATCTTCGCGACGAGTCATCTCGTACATAGCTAAACGTAGAAGCGCTAGTTCCATCAAATCCAGATCTTGCATAGGGCGAGATACGAATGGACGAAGCTTGCTATCAAGTTCCATGTGGCTAAGAGCAACACCAGTTAGTAAGTCGCGGAAGTATGCAACGTCTGTTTCTGGCATAGCTAGAGCAGGTTCTGCGGCATGATGCTCTTCTTCATCATACTTACCACCAGATAAGAACTGTTCTTCAACGGTAGCAATATTTTCTTTAGTAATTTGCCAAGAATAAATTGCTTGTAGAGCAAATTGACGTGCGTTACGACGTGCGGCTGGTTTCACACTGGCCCCCATTAGGAATCGATTTCAGAAAGAACGTTGATCATCTCAAGTGCGCTAAGTGCGGCTTCTGCACCCTTATTACCAGCCTTGGTTCCTGCGCGTTCAATAGCTTGATCGATCGTATCAACAGTAAGAACACCAAACGCTACTGGAAGAGAAAATTCCAGAGACACTTGTGCCAAACCTTTATTACATTCACTACAAACATAGTCAAAGTGAGGTGTACCGCCACGGATTACTGTACCAAGAGATACAATCGCATCGAACTTACCTGTTTTTGCAACGCGTTGCGCTACAAGTGGAAGTTCTACTGCACCAGGGCAACGAACAACAGTGATGTTGTCTTCGCTTACTTGTCCATGACGCTTTAAAGTATCGATTGCACCAGAAAGTAAACTTTCGTTAATAAAACTGTTGAAACGAGCAATAACGATAGCAATTTTTGCATTTGGCGCTGGGAAGCCACCCTCGATCACTTTCATAAGCCTTCCTTTAACTATTTTCATCAAGTGAGAATCGCCGGATTCTAGCACAAAACTGTGAGCAATATCTAATGCTAATTTAGAAGAACAGACACCGGAGATGTAAAGATGATAACGCAGCACGGCTCTCAACCATATAGGAGCAACCAGTAGTCAAGCTCGTGTATTTAACACGTTTTGAATCGGGCTCAACTACTTTGCTCTTTTGGCAAAACGAATCACCAAAAGAGCCACTGGAATCATCGGTAAATTATGTTGCTATAAACAGAGATATATCGACTTACTCGCAAACATACTCAACAACGTTAAGACCAAAACCACCCAATGCGTGGTAACGCTTAGTGCTTGAAGAAAGCAGACGCATATCGTGTACGCCTAGGTCTTGAAGAATCTGAGAGCCGACACCAACACGACGCGAGGTACCTTGCTTCTTTGCCATGGTTGGCTGCTCGTTCTTGTCTTGCGCTTCGAATGTCTTCACTTTGTGAATCAAAGAATCAGACGACTCTTCGTTGCCAAGAATAACCAACACACCGCCTTCATCGCCAATGCGCTTCATCGCTTTATCTAGTGACCAGCTACGCTCGGTACCGCGATCAGAATGAAGCAGATCGGTAAACGTGTCATGCAGGTGAACACGTACTAGAGGAGCGCCTACAGACAAGTCGCCTTTTTGCATCGCGTAGTGGATCTGGTTATCAATCGTGTCACGGTAAGTCACAAGCTCAAAGTCACCAAACTCTGTTGGCAAATGACATTGTGCTACGCGTTCAATCGTCGTTTCTGTGTTGTTGCGGTATTCAATCAAGTCCGCAATGGTGCCTAGCTTGATGTCGTGCTTTTCTGCAAACACTTCAAGGTCAGGACGACGTGCCATGGTGCCGTCGTCATTTAGGATCTCAACGATAACAGATGCTGGCTCACAGCCTGCTAGACGAGCTAAATCACAGCCTGCTTCAGTGTGGCCTGCGCGTGTTAGAACACCACCTTCTTGAGCTGTCAGAGGGAAGATATGACCAGGTTGAACTAAGTCAGCCGCTTTCGCATCTTTTGCCACAGCCGCTTGAACGGTAACAGCGCGGTCTGACGCAGAAATACCCGTTGTTACGCCCTCAGCAGCTTCAATTGAAACCGTAAAGTTCGTCGTGTACTGAGCGTTGTTGTCTTGAACCATAGGTGCTAGACCCATGCGATTTGAACGCTCTTTGGTCAACGTTAGGCAAATTAAGCCACGGCCATACATCGCCATGAAGTTAATCGCTTCTGGCGTGACATGTTCTGCTGCCATGATCAAATCGCCTTCATTTTCGCGATCTTCATCATCCATCAGGATAACCATTTTTCCTAGGCGAATGTCTTCAATAATTTCTTGAGGAGTACTAATTGGCATTGTTCTATATCCTTTGAAATGGTTCTGCTTCCTAGAACCGACACTATTTAAACCTGATGATATTGCTTCGCTTTACAAAGTCTCGCTTAACACACTTTGTACCAACGATTAGGCAAAACCATTCTGCTGTAAGAATTCCATCGTTAATCGAGATTCAGGCTCAGACTCTTGCTGCTGGCCTTGCAGTAGACGCTCCATATAACGTGCTAATACATCGACTTCTAGATTCACTTTACGACCAACATTGAATTGATCAATGGTGGTTTCTGAAGAGGTGTGAGGAACGATAGTCAACTTAAAGGCATTCTTGCGTAAATCATTCACCGTCAGGCTAATACCATCAACAGTGACTGAACCTTTTTGAGCTACGTACTTTGAGATCTCTGCAGGCATTTCTACCCAGAACTCAATCGCACGACCGACTTGGTTACGCTCAACAATCTCACCCACGCCATCAACGTGACCCGATACGATATGACCACCGAAACGCGTGGTCGGTAACATTGCTTTCTCTAGGTTGACCTTGTCGCCGGCTTGGTAATCCACAAAACCCGTTTTTTTCAGGGTCTCAAGCGAAAGGTCTGCACTGTAGCTGTGATCGTTATACTCAACGACCGTCAAACACACACCATTGGTCGCGATACTGTCGCCTAACTTAACGTCAGCCATATCAAGATTACCAACATTAACCGTTACGGTGATGTCTTCTCCGCGGGGAGTGATTGCACTCAATGTACCTACGGCTTCTACAATTCCTGTAAACATTTTAAAACTCTTTTTGTTGTCAACAACACGTATGTAGTTGGAGTAACTATTTCTACTGTGGTTTCGTCACGATTTATTTCGCGACTATTGGTTAGCCGCAATTGATTTCGCAATAATAGGCTTCGCGACAATGCGAATATCCACACCAACCTGTCGAACATCTTTGATTTCTAGGTCAATCACATCAGACATTGAAGTGAGCCCTAATGCGCCCATCAAACCTCGTCCGTCACTGCCCATAAGTTTAGGCGCTAAATAGAGGATTAGCTCATCCACTAGCCGTGCTTCAATCAAGCTCTTGGCCAATGTCGCGCCCGCTTCGACCCAAATATGATCAATATGGTTCGCTGGCAATTGACGCATCAGATCGTGCAAATCGAGCTGACCTACCTCTGTGGTTCCGACTTCAATATCAGCAGACGCTTCAGCGACTCTCAATACCGATGTTGGAGTTTGGAATAACTTGAGCTCAGGGCGCAGTTGATTTTGACGATCAAGAATCACGCGAATCGGCTGACGCAGCTCGTCTTCAGCGTAATGATCTTTGATACTGCTTGGCAACTCTGCCCAACGAACATTCAACGACGCGTTGTCGTCAATCACCGTCTGGCTAGTTGATAGCACAGCGCCTGACTTTGCTCGGTAGTTCTGAACATCACGACGCGCTTCTGGCGATGTGATCCACTGGCTTTGACCATTTTCCAATGCCGTTTGCCCATCAAGGCTAGCCGCCATCTTTAACTGAACGAATGGCATGCCCGTTTGCATACGCTTGATAAATGCAGGGTTCAAGTCGAGAGCATCTTGCTCTAATAAACCGATTTCAACCTCAATGCCTGCGTCGCGTAGCATTTTGATACCACGACCTGCAACTTTTGGGTTTGGGTCCTGCATAGCACAAATCACTTTGGCTACTTGAGCCTTAATCAAACCTTCCGCACAAGGTGGCGTTCGACCATAGTGCGAGCAAGGCTCTAGCGTGACATAAGCCGTCGCACCTGTTGCCTTATCGCCCGCCATTCGCATGGCATGTACTTCAGCATGAGGCTCACCGGCTTTGGCATGAAAACCTTCACCAACGATCTGACCATCGGTTTGCACAATGACACAACCCACATTCGGGTTGGGTGCAGTAGTGTAAATGCCGCGTTTTGCTAACTGAATAGCACGCGACATCATTTGAAAATCTAGGGGAGTAAAGTTTGACATGATTGAGGCGTTAATCCTCTAATTTAGCGATTTCTTCGCCAAACTCTCGAATGTCTTCAAAGCTGCGGTAAACAGAGGCAAAACGGATATACGCCACTTTATCCAATTCTTTCAATTGGCCCATCACAAGGTTACCAATCATCTCGCTTGGTACTTCACGCTCACCAGTTGCACGGAGTTGTGACTTAATCGTACTGATAGCAAGTTCAATCGCATCAGCACTCACTGGGCGTTTTTCTAGGGCGCGCTGTACACCACCCACCATTTTATCTTCATTAAATGGTTCGCGGTTTCCATTCGACTTTATGACTTTAGGCATCACAAGTTCTGCCGATTCGAAAGTCGTAAAACGTTCACTACATGCAAGGCATTGACGGCGACGACGAACCTGATGGCCATCGGCTACCAGTCTTGAATCGATTACTTTAGTGTCGTTCTCTGAACAAAAAGGACAATGCATATCACCTCCAAATAATTGAATATCAGTGTAACGGAATTGCCAAACGTTAGGAAAGAAAAAGGGCCAATTAAGGCCCTTTTGTGTGGTGATTCATTGATTATTGCTACTCGATCGCCATTTCAAAAATGAGCTGAGGAGTAAAATTAACGACCAGCGTTAACCGCGAATCAAATAGTTCGCTTTACCTACCCATTTGTAGCTTGTCAGTTCTTCTAAGCCCATTGGGCCGCGAGCGTGCAGCTTCTGGGTTGATACTGCGACTTCAGCGCCTAAACCAAACTGTGCGCCATCAGTGAAACGTGTTGATGCATTCACATAAACCGCCGCAGAACCAACAGAGTTAATGAAACGCTCTGAGCTCTCTAGACTATTAGTCATGATCGCATCTGAGTGACTCGCGTTGTGTACGCGCATGTGGTCAATCGCTTCTGCCACATCCGCTACCACTTTCACGCCTAACGTGTAGCTTAGCCATTCAGTGTCAAAGTCACCTTCAACCGCATCACGTTGGTCTTCAAAACCTGCTAGCAGTGATTTTGCACTGACGTCAGCAACCAAGGTTACCTTACCTGCTAAACGCTGTTTCAGCTTAGTTAGGAAAGCTTCAGCAACGACTTCATGCACTAGCAATGTATCTAACGAGTTACACGCTGATGGGCGTTGAACTTTTGAGTTTTCGACAACATCAACAGACTTCTCAAGATCAGCGCTCTCATCAACAAAGATATGGCTGATACCGAAACCACCGATGATAACTGGAATAGTGCTGTTCTCTTTACACATCTTGTGCAGGCCAGCACCGCCACGAGGAATAATCATATCCACGTAGTCATCCAGTTTAAGCAGTTGAGAAACAAGTTCACGATCTGGCTTCTCGATGTACTGCACAGAAGCGGCAGGAAGCTCAGCTTTCTCTAATGCAGACTGGATAACTTTAACCAGTTCCATGTTCGAGAAGAACGTCTCTTTACCACCACGTAGAATGCTTGCGTTACCTGTCTTCAGACACAGAGCTGCAATATCGATGGTTACGTTTGGACGCGCTTCATAGATAACACCCACCACGCCAAGCGGTACGCGACGGCGAGACAGTGACATACCGTTTTCCAGTACCTTACTGTCAATCTCGCTGCCCACAGGGTCGTTAAGGCTAATTACGTTACGTACATCGTTAGCGATACCCGTTAGACGTTCTTTGTTCAGCAATAGACGATCAAGCAGTGCGTCAGTTAAACCCGCTTCACGACCAAGTTCGATGTCTTTTGCGTTCGCTTCTAAAATCGTAACTGCGTTTGCTTCTAGCTCATCAGCGATGATCGCCAATGCTTTATTCTTTTGCGCCGTTGATGCGGTCGCTAGGTGGAAAGCAGCGTCTTTTGCTGCAATACCCATGTTAGTTAAATCCACGTTTAACTCTCCCTAAATTCTGTCTGTCTTTGGATGTAAAAAGGCGATTCGCCTTATCATCACGAGATCACGAACTACTCTTGAATCACAACCAGGTCGTCACGGTGAATGACTTCTGACCCATAATCGTATCCAAGAATGTCGCCAATATCTTTACTGTGCTTGCCTGCAATTTTTGCTAGGTCTTGGCTTGAATAACTGGCGATACCACGCGCAATGACTTTGCCTTTACTGTCTGTGACTTGGGTGACTTCACCACGAGAGAATTCGCCTTTAACTCGAACAACCCCTTTCGCCAACAAGCTACTGCCTTTAGTGTTAACTGCGTTCACCGCTCCATCGTCGACTACGATGTCACCAGCAGAAGCTGGGCCTGCTAGAATCCAACGTTTACGGTTTTCAAGCGCTTCAGCTAAAGGCAAGAAACGCGTGCCTTGCGGGTTATCACTCAATGAATCAAACACCACATTTTCAGCACTGCCCGCAGCAATAATCACTTCAATACCCGCACGACGAGCAATATCAGCTGCCTGCAGTTTTGTCGCCATGCCGCCAGTACCTAACGTAGTACCACTTCCGCCTGCGATCTTACGCAGTGTGTCATCAATAGTTTTCACTTCTTTGATGAGCTCAGCATTTGGGTCTTTACGAGGGTCTGCGGTAAACAGGCCTTTTTGGTCAGTGAGTAACAAAAGCTTATCAGCGCCACATAAAATACCGACCAGTGCCGACAAGTTATCGTTGTCGCCCACTTTAATTTCATTAGTGGCTACTGCGTCGTTTTCGTTTACTACCGGAATAATATCGTGCTCAACAAGCGCGTTGATCGTGTCACGTGCATTCAGAAAACGCTCGCGATCATCGAGATCAGCACGAGTCAGTAGCATCTGGCCAATCTTAAGGCCATAGATAGCAAACAAAGACTCCCAAACTTGAATCAACTGACTTTGCCCAACTGCCGCAAGCAATTGTTTGCTCGCCATTGAGTTGGGAAGTGCGGGGTAACCAAGGTGCTCACGTCCGGCTGCAATTGCGCCAGACGAAACCATAACCACAGAGTGGCCTTGTTTTTTTAATTCAGCACATTGACGAACCAGCTCAACCATGTGAGCGCGGTCTAATGCCAATGTTCCACCAGTTAAGACACTGGTACCCAGTTTAACAACGACAGTTTTACGCTGTGTTGTTGTCCCGCTTTGATGATTTGTT
The DNA here is from genome assembly GCF_014164465.1 of Vibrio sp. SG41-7. Classification (NCBI taxonomy): domain Bacteria; kingdom Pseudomonadati; phylum Pseudomonadota; class Gammaproteobacteria; order Vibrionales; family Vibrionaceae; genus Vibrio; species Vibrio sp. SG41-7. Next base: position 9,698 of record NZ_JACJFF010000014.1, read on the forward strand.
GTCATGAAGTCTTTTATGAATAAAACAAATAAGAGGTGATGTTTTAGCAATCAACAGGGGAATTCACAAGCAGAAAAGGTGCGAAATCGCACCTTTTTGCTTTATAGAGAAGAGTAACCTTCAAAATCAGACGAATTCGACAGACTCTTCGTCTAACTGAACGCCGATTTCAAATTTCTTTTGAAGTTCGTCAACCAGCTTTTGGTGAAAGGCTTCTTGAGTTCGAGAGACCTCAGCGACCGCCTTTTTAGGTAATGGCAAAGGATCCCAGTTACCATCAATGTTGTATTTACCCGTGTTGTACTTCGCCGAGAATCCTTCTTCCGACTTATCCAACTCTAACCACCAGCCCCAGAACTCACGCTCTTCTGGTGACTTTTTATCGTTTACACACACAGACAAGCAATCAAAAATGTAATGACCATCTTCTGATTGCGGCTCCCTCAAGTAAGGCCCAATAGCCTTTAAAACGTTTAACAAGCGATAATGCGTAGGTTGTTGTGTCACTTCTGACATATTGAATCTCCATTTCAATGTTAAGAATGACGTTACTCAGACTGCAATACGTAGAAAGCACGCAGTTGGATTTTATAAATTTTCTCTGAGTATCAGGTACTTACTTTGTACACTTTTCATGCTTAACTAATTTCGGAGAAATGTCATCTAAATAATTCATCCTCAAGCCACTTTATCGCTAATTCGAGGGATTGCTCATACCCCTGTGTAATTGATTTGGTTTTGATTTTCTTCGCTTTGCCGTAATCACTGTAAATAGCAACCAGTTGATTATCCAGATGCGGTGAAACAGGGTCACCTTCCAAAGCCAATGCCAAAATAGGAACACTGGTTTTACTGTTAGCCAGCAAGCCTTGCACCTTCAATGACCAAGCCATCAGTTGTCCAGAAAGGCTATTGATATCCACCGCCCCTTTACCAAGACGCGAAGCCAATACATCCAAGTGCATCTTAGGCATCTGCTTTAGTTTGTCGGCATGAACAAAGATATCGTGGATCGGAGCCCCTAAAGAGATACAGGCTTTGAGTTTATGTTGCTCAAGGAAGGATAACCTCACCATCGCGTTACCACCGAATCGGAAACCAAACAGACCGACTTTATGATGGTCCACCCATGGAATGTTAGGCAGTTCATTCAACACGGCTTGATGCAGGCAAGAAGAGTCTTCGGTTAGTGGCCAGTGCGAACTGTGCCCTATCGATGGCATATCAATCGTTAGCATCGCAATATTTTTCGGTGCTAGGTAATCTCTAAACAAACGCCACATGTCAGTTTGCAGGCTATCTAAACCTGCACTCACGATCACGACAGGTTGTGGTTTGTCTGTTTTGGTTAGATGTAAGTTCGCCTTAATCTTTTTGTTTTGATACGGCACTTCGATTTGTTTGACGATCAATTTGGTGTGTTTGATCGCTTCAGAATACGCCGCATTCGCTAATACCTGTGCCTGAGCAGCAAGGTTATCGTTCTTTAGATGTGGGTAGCCCGCAATGCTGAAACACAGCGATGCTGAAAATAACTCTTCAGCCATTTCTTCGCCGTTCTTTTCATTCGAGCGATTTTGATGCTGCATACCCAGCTTGGTCCACTCGTATGCCCAGTTACCGCTGCGGTAGCCCATCACGGTATCTAGCCACTCATCAGTGGTACGAGAATTATCGGATGACGCGATGCGTGCCAATACCGCTTCTTGCTCTATCGGGTTAACGCCTTGCCATACCCACTGAAGACGTCTTAGGTTTCGATACCAAGATGAGTTCTGCTCTTCACGCTTTTTATCCAGCAGTTCTTCAGAACTTGGCATGTAGCGAGTAAGCATTGAGGTCTCTTTGGCCTGCTTGTGCTTTACAAACAAGGTTTCCGAAAGGTTCGAGCTCGTTTCTTCTGATTCAGACATTGGGATACTTAATAAGAAATGGTTGTTACTAATCATATAAAAAAAAATGACCCTATAAAGGGTCATTTCTCAAAAAACTAAGTTTACACTTATTTTGACTTGCGATTTACCGGCTCAACGAAGCTTAGGCTAGTATCCCAAGGTTGCTCAATCCATGTGTCTTGAGCGATATCCACGATGTACTCGTCTAGTAAATCAGCACCAGATGGCTTAGCACATACAGCGATCAATTTCGCTTTAGGGTACATTTCGCGAAGCTTGCGTGCAGTATCACCACTATCAACAAGATCTTCAACGATTAGGAAGCCTTCGCCGTCACCTTCAGGTGCTTTAACGACTGTCATATCACGTTGGTGATCGTGGTCGTAGCTAGAAATACAAATCGTATCTACGTGACGAATACCCAGTTCGCGAGCCAAGATTGCACCAGGAACCAAACCACCACGGCTTACTGCCCAGATGCCTTTCCACTGCTCTGCTGGCATTTGCTTTTCAGCAAGTTGACGGCAGTAAGTCTGCATGTTGTCCCAAGTGATAACGAATTTGTTGCTCATAGTATAAAACCTAATAATTTTGTCATGTTATTAGAGGCTATGCCTTACATAGCCTCTTCAGCGATTAAGCAGAAATCTAGACGATTAAGCGAAAATGTATTTAAGAATAAAGATAACCGACATTACCCACACAGCAGGTGAAACGTCGCGACCTTTACCACTTAGCAGCTTAATTGCAGCGTAAGCGATGAAACCTAGTGAGATACCCTCAGCGATAGAGTACGTCAGCGGCATAAGCAGACATGTTACCACGACTGGTGCGGCTTCCGTAAGATCACGCCAATCAATGCCAACTAGGCCAGACATCATCAGAATTGCTACATAGAAAAGTGCACCTGATGTTGCGTAAGCCGGAATCATACCTGCAAGTGGCGAGAAGAAAAGTGCCAGTAGGAATAAGATACCAACAACAACCGCAGTTAGACCGGTACGACCGCCTTCAGCGACACCCGCAACACTCTCAACATAAGAAGTTGTGTTTGATGTACCTAGCAATGCACCAATAGATGTTGCTGTAGAGTCAGCAAGCAGTGCTTTGTTCAAGCGCGGTAGTTTACCGTCTTCTTTGATTAGGTTTGCTTTCGTTGCAACACCAACCAAGGTACCCGCGGTATCGAACAAATCGACGAACAAGAATGCAAATACCACTGAAATCATACCGATTTCAAATACAGCCGAGAAATCAAGCTGCATGAATGTAGGAGCAAGGCTTGGTGGTGTCGACATGATGCCGCCGTATTGAACGTCACCGATCGCAATACCAATCGCTGTGATAGCGAGAATCGCGATCATTACTGCGCCTTTCACACCACGGTGTACAAGAGCAATAGTAATGAAGAAACCAAGCGCACCTAACATTGGCGCAATCGCAGTGATATCGCCCAGTGAAACTTTAGTCGCTGGATTAGAAACAACGATGCCTGCATTGCTAAGCGCGATAAATGCTAGGAAAAGACCGATACCCGCAGAGATACCAACACGCAGAGACATAGGGATCGAGTTGATAATCCATTCACGGATCTTAAAGATACTTAAGAAGATGAAGATTACGCCTGATACGAAAACCGCTGCCAGAGCAACTTGCCACGTATAACCCATACCCATTACAACAGCGTAGGTAAAGAATGCGTTCAAACCCATGCCTGGAGCTTGAGCAATTGGGTAGTTAGCAACAAAGCCCATGATGAAACAGCCAATAGCAGCCGCTAAACAGGTTGCTACAAATACAGCGCCATGGTCCATACCAGCATCAGCTAGAATCATTGGGTTTACAAAAATGATGTAAGCCATTGTTAGGAAGGTTGTTAGACCTGCGATGATTTCAGTGCGCACATTGGTGCCATTTTCACTGAGTTTGAATAGCTTTTCGAACATTATCGAATCCTATAAGGGTAAAAAGTAAACGGTTGCGTAAACGATTGGCTGTGGATTATAAAGTTATCAAATAACAAATTCCAGATAGAATTAAGGCTCTAATCGATATTTATCAGAATGCCGTATGAAACAAAGCGATTACAAATGAGGAATAACAAGAATAATAACCATTAAAAACAATAGATTAAATGAAATAAAGGCGATGTGATTACTTGGTTATTTTTTCAACCGTCGGTTATTTCCATTGAGAATGTAGCCATCATATTCTCAATTTAAACCCACAAGAGTTGTGTATTTTTCAACAGGATCAGTAATAAGACGCAAATTGATATTTTGGCGTTTAAAAAACAACCACTCAGAACAGCAAAGAAAGTGACAAGCGAAAGCGGTTTGGAAAAGTAGCAGGCAAAAAAACGCCACTCAAAACTGAGTGGCGGTAGAATCTGTCAACCAAAAGGGCTGTAAAAGAATTCCAATATATAGGGGTGAACAAAACTGTTCGAGTTACATGCTTACGGTATTAGTAACCAAAGCTTGTAGGGTATGCAAAGTTGCTAGTGTAAACAGAGCTGTTAATCCAGAACATTGCAGATGGTAAACCTTTCATAACTATCACCTTAATAAATCAATAAAAAACGAATTTGATTTCTCGGTTCCTTGGAGGCGATAAAACGGACTCATCCTTTGAGCATTTACTCTTCATCTCAGAAGTTGGTTATTAATATACCCTAAAGAAAAAAGATTACAAGTATTTTTTGCTATGCGTCACACTTTTGGCCATTTATGGTTATTTTGAAAACTTATTTCTGTAATTAAATTACAGAATAGAGTTAAACAAACGTTTGCCTGAGCCATTTATAAGCATCAAGTCTCTTAATTATGATCAGGTGGACAAGATCGCTTTCAAAATTTGAGGTATTTGAGGTTTATAACCGCTACTCGTCAAAACGCTCAAGTGGTATGCTGTTGCCATCAAAACAGACCCATATTTTAGATTTTTATTCTAAGTTTTTACCTATAGAAATCCTAAATATATGGTTATCAAATAAAAAAGGAGTCATCCGTGTCTGAATTCCATTCTGAGATCAGTAAATTGTCCCCTGCCCCTATTTGGCAGTTTTTCGATAAAATTTGTTCAATCCCGCACCCTTCGAAACATGAAGAGGAGCTTGCTCAATACATTATTGCGTGGGCAACAGAGCAAGGCTTAGATGTACGTCGCGACCCAACGGGCAACGTATTCATCAAAAAGCCAGCAACGCCGGGTATGGAAAACAAAAAAGGTGTCGTGCTACAAGCTCACATCGATATGGTTCCACAAAAGAACGAAGACACTGATCACGACTTTACAAAAGATCCAATCCAGCCATACATCGATGGCGAATGGGTTACAGCAAAAGGCACAACGCTTGGTGCTGATAACGGCATGGGAATGGCTTCTTGCTTAGCCGTTCTTGCTTCAAACGAAATCCAACATGGCCCTATCGAAGTTCTACTCACTGTAGATGAAGAAGCAGGCATGACTGGCGCGTTCGGTCTTGAAGCGGGTTGGTTAGAAGGCGATATCCTTCTTAATACTGACTCAGAGCAAGAAGGCGAAGTGTACATGGGTTGTGCGGGCGGTATCGACGGCGCAATGACATTTGAAATTGCACGTAATGCGATTCCAGCTGACTTCGTAACACGCAAGCTAACGCTAAAAGGCCTAAAAGGCGGTCACTCTGGTTGTGACATCCACACCGGTCGTGCAAACGCAAACAAACTGATTGCTCGCTTCCTAGCGGGTCACGCAAAAGAGCTAGACCTTCGCATCGTAGAATTCAAAGGTGGTAGCCTTCGTAATGCGATCCCTCGTGAGGGCTTCGTAACGGTTGCGGTTCCTGCTGCAAACCAAGAGAAATTAGCTTCGCTATACAACTACTACACTGAGCTGCTTTCAACAGAGCTAGGTAAAGTAGAAGACAGCATCGTGACTTTCAATGAAGAAGCTTCTGTAGAAATGGGCGCACTAGCGTCAGCAGACCAAGCTCGCTTTATCGCGGCACTTAACGCATGTCCAAACGGCGTGATTCGTATGAGTGACGAGATTGAAGGTGTTGTTGAAACGTCTCTAAACGTAGGTGTTATCACAACAGAAGAAGATTCAATCACAGTACTTTGCTTGATCCGTTCTCTTATCGACTCTGGTCGTAGCCAAGTAGAAAGTATGCTTCACTCTGTTGCTGAACTAGCAGGCGCTAACATCGCGTTCTCTGGTGCTTACCCAGGTTGGAAACCAGACGCAGATTCAGAGATCATGCATATCTTCCGCGACATGTACGAAGGCATCTACGGTCACAAGCCAAACATCATGGTTATCCATGCTGGCCTTGAGTGTGGTCTGTTCAAAGAACCTTACCCGAACATGGATATGGTTTCTTTCGGCCCAACGATCAAGTTCCCACACTCTCCTGATGAGAAAGTGAAGATCGACACAGTTGAGCTGTTCTGGAACCAAATGGTTGCATTACTTGCTGCGATCCCAGAAAAAGCATAAATCGATTCGCTAGTGTTTTCCAAGAAATGGGCTCTTCAATAAATAGCACTTTTCAGTAAACACCGTTTATTAAGAACAAAATAAAACAGGTACTCAATGAGTACCTGTTTTTGTATCTAATCTTTGTCACTGCTACTTGTGACTAAATAAATAATTAAGCGCGTGAAGCCGCGTAGCTTTCTAGCTCATCAATTGAAGTTTGTGCCACTACTTCGCCGTCGATGAAGTACGTCACCATCTCGCCTTCACGAACACCGATTAACGTCGCACGCTCACCAGACTGGTAAGTGATGTCCATTTGGATAGTGTTTTCGTCGATCTGCTGCATTTGACCTTTCTCAATCATATCGGCACTCGTGATCGAGCCTACTGGCGCTTCAGTCAGTGACTTATCAAGCTGATCGTTGATATCAAGGTAAGTATCAGTCTTAGTATCAAAGATGTGCGGAGCACCTGTTAGTGGGTTGCTACCCGTCCAGAACTCTAGTGAGTTGAATACTAGGTAATCGGCAGCAACCGTTAGACCATACGCAGGTGCAAGTAGTATGTTCAAACCACCACGAGCGTAACGGTTATCAACAGCCTTCACGTTAAACTTCATTAGATAACCGGTTACTGCGTTACTACCCACACAACCAGATAGAGCAACAGATACCACTGCTAGTGCTACAACTTTTGAAATTGTTTTTTTCATTTTGATCTCGATATTTGAATTTGGCCGCCAAAAAATGGCGATGGATAATACCAACCAACCGAACAATAAATATCAGCGTTAAATCAATGTATTGTCAGGAAATTCACAATTCTAAACCCCTTCTAACTAGCTAAATCAAAAACAGAAACCAATTAAGAAACGCCTCCATAAAAAAGTTTTGTCGTCACCGTAAAGCGATTGATTCGTACTAAAAATCAACGATTGATACATTCCGTGTTAGCGAATTATCACCATGTTGAGAACAACCTAAATGGCAAGACTAAAACCTAATCAACCCTTCGAATTACTTGGTTATACTGTTCAGCCAGGACAGAGAATGGAGATTGAACTGCAAGCGGCTCAGCTTTACACGCATTCTCCACTTTCAATCCCGATTGAAATTATTCATGGTCGCCAAGCGGGCCCAACACTGATGGTAAACGCGGCGATCCACGGAGATGAATTAAACGGTGTTGAGATTGCACGACAGCTGACCAATGCGATTGATCCAAAGAAACTGAAAGGAACACTACTTGTTGTGCCTATCGTTAACGTATTTGGTTTTATCCATAAGTCTCGTTACCTACCAGACCGTCGTGACCTGAACCGTTGCTTCCCAGGAAGTGAAAAAGGATCACTGACATCACGCATCGCTCACACCTTCTTTGAGAACGTAGCGAAGCACTGTGATTACATTCTGGATCTTCACACGGGTGCGATTCACCGTACTAACTTGCCACAGATCCGTGCAAACCTGTCGAACCCTGAAACACTGCGCATCGCAAAAGCGTTCGCAACACCCGTGATCATAGATTCTCCACTGCGTGATGGTTCACTGCGTAGCGAAGCGGAAAAGCTGGGTATTCCTGTATTAACTTACGAAGGTGGTGAAGCGCTGCGTTTTGATCACCTAGCGATTCGTGCGGGTTACCTTGGCGTGCATCAAGTGATGAAAGAAATCGGCATGCTGCGCCCTAACCGTAAGAAGTTACCAGAGCCAGTATTAAGCAAATCGACCAGTTGGATCCGCGCTGAATCAGACGGCATTTTGCGTAATATGGTAAGGCTTGGCGAACAAGTTGAAGCTGGACAAACCCTGGCTTACATCAGTTCTCCATTGGGTCACCAAGAAGGCCAAGTAATCACAACCAAAGGCGGTATCGTGATTGGTCAACAAACTCTACCGTTGGTAAACGAAGGTGACGCAGTATTCCACATTGCTTACTTTAAGCAAGATGATGATGAAGTGGGACAGTCTGTAGAGAGTTACATTGAAGAAGTCGCGGAAGACGATTGGCTGACAGCGCTAAACAACTAAGGACCGAATTCGGGTAATTAGTGAATCAGATACGTAGCCACCAGCCATGAGTGGTTACGTGATCCAGACTAATACGCCACAAATGAAAAAGCCCCGATAAACTTTTAACTAGAAAGAGAAAAGCTATATCGGGGCTTTTTTTACTTGTCCCTTATCTTAAAATTAAGGGACCTGTAAATTAATTGTGCACTGGATTACTCAGCGTCTTCTTGCTCTTCTTCACGAGCTTTTGCGCGTGCTTCACGTGCTTGCTCAGCTTTAAGCTCTTTAGTGTGACGTAGTTCGTCACGCTCTTTACGCTGCTCTGATTTACGCTCGTTACGTTCAGCTTGGTTTGAGATGAAAGATGCTAGCTCTTTCTCTGCCCACTCTTGTGCTAGAGCTTCAGTTTCGAAACCAGACTCACGCTTAGATACTGTTGTGCTGCGAGACGTTACTTGACGAGTAATCTCTGCACACCAACCGTTGCGTTTTTCTGTAAGGCGGATATCAAATTTTTTGTTCTTAGACATGTTCTATTTTTTCCTAAGGGAGATCATTAAGGGATCGGTCACTTTGATAACTCCATCTAAGTGAGCATCTTTTAACACCATCCCTTGGTAAGCGCGGTATTAGAGCACAAATCAATGAATATTGCTGCAAATATTTGCAGCGGATCACACTCCCATGCTGCAAATCGTTTGCGCCGGATTTCAATGGGTTCGTAACTCTCGATTCATCATCAACTTCTGTGCAATTTTATCGACAACAATGAAATGAACTATGCTCAAACAGAGATAAATGAAAGAGATAACCTGCAGGCTCAGGTTTACAGACTCTACTGTCTCGCCTACTCCGCCCATAATTAAAATAGCTAAGGAGTTGCTATGGATAGCTTCATCAAACATTTACCCAAGGTTGAGCTGCATTTACATATTGAAGGCACGCTAGAACCTGAGCTGATGTTCCAACTGGCCAAGCGCAATAACGTGTCGATTCCCTTTGATAACCCAGACCAAGTAAGAGACGCGTACCAATTCCACAATCTTCAGTCTTTTCTCGATATCTATTATCAAGGCGCAAACGTACTGATTCATGAACAGGATTTCTATGACCTGACTTGGGCTTATCTACTCAAGTGCCAACAAGATAATGTGGTTCATACTGAGATCTTTTTTGACCCTCAAACCCACACCGAACGTGGCATTGCCTTTGAAGTCATCATTGGTGGGATTACTCAAGCTTTGAATCAAGTCGAGCAAGAACTAGGGATCAGCAGCCAGCTGATCATGTGTTTTCTGCGCCATCTTGATGAAGACAGCGCTTTTGAAACACTCAAACAAGCCCTTCCCTATAAAGATAAGATCATTGCCGTCGGGCTGGATTCGTCGGAAGAAGGAAACCCGCCGGAGAAGTTTAAGCATGTGTTCCAAGAGGCGATCAACCAAGGGTTCCTGACCGTCGCGCACGCCGGAGAGGAAGGCCCTGCGCAAAATATTAGTGACGCGCTGAGCTTGTTGGGCATCACCCGTATTGATCATGGCGTTCGCTGTGTAGAAGATGAAGACTTGATGGAACAGCTAATCGCTAAACGCACACCGCTGACCGTATGCCCGCTATCGAATACCAAACTAAAGGTCTTCAACACCATGCAAGAACACAATATCGTCGAGTTGCTGAGAAAAGGGTTATGCGTCACCATCAATTCCGATGATCCGGCTTACTTCGGCGGCTATATGAATGATAACTTCCTCGCCGTCGCCAATGCTCATCCACTGACCAAAAACGAATTAGCGCAATTCAGTATTAATGCTGTCGAAGCGAGTTTCATCTCGCCTCACGCCAAAGAAGATCTCATTGCACAAGTGCGCCAATATCTTGCCGAGAATACTCACTAAGAGAATGGATCTTTGAGAATGGAGCTTTGCTGCGATCAAAAAAGGGAAGCTCAGTGCTTCCCTTTCAAAATGGGTTCGAAAATCAATAGGCTTAGCCTGGGTGACCATCCACTCTTGGCGTTAGAAGCATCATGCCGAACTTCCAGATAAACAACCCGAATGCTAACGTCCATAAACCCGCGCTGATGTTCACCATCTCAAATAAATACGCAGGGAAGAAAGTCACACCTACGCTGCGAACCAAAGCCGCGACAAAAATAGCCGAGAACGCTAACGCCATACTTGGCCCTTTATAGATAGCACGACCCGTGTGCCCCATTGTCACGCGCGTAATCATCGCAAGAATTAACCCACTCAAACCGCCAATCGCAAACAAGTGCAACATGTTGTGGCTCGCGAACGGGTTGTCTAATAAACCACGTAGCAGCAAGCTTAAAGGGATGCATAGGTAAGCCGCATGCAGCGACCACACCAAGGGTTCAGATAACGTAGTCCAAGGCTTCCAGCGGATAAAGCGCACCAACTGAGTCACACCTGCAAATACCATCAACTCATTGCCGATTTGAGCAAAGGTCAATGGGAAGAAGCTCAATACAAATAAGCCAACCAAAGGTAGATTCGCTAACCATTCCAACCAAACCAGTGGTTGTGCTTTTTCAAAATCGAAGCGACGTGCCGTGAAGAACGGAATAACTCGCCCACCCATCACTGATAGCAGCAAGGTAAACCACCACAACATCGCTTGCCAAACTGCAGACGATGGAAATGGAGGCATACCCTTAATAGTTGCGTAACTAGCAAAGTTCGCCACGATAGCCAATATAAACAGCGGTACAAAGAATAGATTCTTCCAGCCTTTCGATTTAACGACTCGGAAACCAATTTCGTAAGCGGCGAAGATTAAGAACACCGCCTCAACCGATGAGATCAGCCATAACGGTGCGGGGGTCCAAAACAGAATACGAGGTGCTAACCACAAACCAACCAGTGCGGCTAATCGATAGTGTTTGGTTCCATTGACGCCCGTCCACGTTTGCACCGCAGTTAACACAAAACCGACCACAATCGCCATGGCAAAGCCAAACAGCATTTCATGTACGTGCCACCAAAGCGCCGGTACTTTTAGCATTTCTGGCTGACCGTTTTGGAACATGATGACCCAAGCTACAATAGCGATCACAGCATAGAGACTGCTTAAAAAGAAGAAAGGTCTAAAACCTAATCGAAGATATGCAGGAATCGCATCTTCTACACTTTTATCTGTGATATTTAACAAACTCGTTCCTCATTTCAGATAACAAGCCAAGAGTGGCTTCTGGGAATTGCTATTTCATAGTCAAATTCATGATGCAGTAATCATCACTGCAATATTGCCTAACGTAATGCATGAAACGCGCCAAAGGTATAAAGCCAATAAAAACAAGTAACAAGGAGTCTTTAGGCTTCAAAAAAGTGTCAATTAAACACACCCTACAGAAGTCATTTAGACTCATGAGAGTGTAAAATAAAAAACTACTGACATTTGATGAAGCCAAACATATAGTAAGACTAGTCTCAAATACAAAAGAACAGACAGGGAACGCGATGTATATTTTTGGTTATGGTAGCTTGATCAACTCCTCTTCTCGTCAACTCACAGGTCAAACAGGACAAGCGATTCCTGCGATAGTGCATGGCCTAGTTCGTCACTGGAGTAAGATCGATGACAGCTATGTGTTGTCACCTTTGATCGTGAATCTCGGTGAGGGACAAGTGAATGGAGTTTTACTTGAGGTGGATGATATTGCGCTGACTGAGTTTGATCGCCGTGAGCGTGGTTATCACCGAATCGAATTAAAGGCCTCTCAGATAGAAAGCCAAAATGAGTTTAAACAGGATCAATCGATCTGGGTTTACATCAAAGACGAGATTCAAGCACCTTGCGAAAACAGCCCTATCGTTCAAACCTATGTCGATACGGTATTAGCAGGATGTTTAGAAGTGTCTGAAAGCTTTGCGGCGCACTTTGTTCAACACACACAAGGTTGGCATCACCCATTAGAGAATGATCGCCACCAACCTAAATACGGCAATCTTGCTGGGGTTTCAGATCACCACCACAGTGTGATTGATGGCTTGATACTGACTGTTCGAAGCTAGTTGATTTAGGTTGGTGAAAACATTGACTCACCAACCTAAAGCGATCTTAAACGACACGAATACCTGCAGGCATCGCACGTTCCGGGGTCAGCAATACACTTTCAGATTCATCTTCCGTTTCGGCACATAACAACATGCACTCAGAAGTGTGGCCTCTCATCTTCGCCTTCGCTAGATTACACAAAACAACAACCGGCTTACCCATCAACTCTTCTTCGGTGTAGTAAGGCACTAGGCTGGTCACCGTTTGTAGCGTCTTCTCACCGATATCCACTTGCACGATGTAAAGCTTGTCTGCGTTTTCATGACGCACAACCTCAATGATCTTACCGACACGCATTTCTAACTTAGCAAAGTCACCATAAGAGACAGTATCCATTTCTCACTTCCTATATTGATTTATTTTCACTCATTAAATCATTTACTAAAATTAAGTAAAATGTAAATGTTTACACTAGCATTAAGCCTAATAATTACAAGCGGTAAAGATCTCATTACTGGAAGTAAAATGAGAGTTTCGTTGCCTTGCACTCATTGTCGGTGTTAAATAGATGCAGCAATGTATAGAGGTTAAAAATGGCAACAATTAAAGATGTCGCAAGGGAAGCAGGTGTTTCTGTTGCAACCGTATCTCGAGTCGTAAATAAGTCTCCGAAGGCAAGTGCGAACTCAATTGAATCCGTCACCAAAGCGATGTCTAAACTCGGCTATCGCCCGAATGCCAATGCTCGCGCGCTGGTAAGCCAGAGCACCAATACCGTCGGTGTGTTGGTTGGTGATATCTCCGATCCTTTTTTTGGCACGCTGGTTAAGGCTGTCGATAACGTCGCTCGTGAGAACGGAAAGCATATCCTCGTCGGTAATGGCTCACACGATCGTGAAGAAGAGAGACAAGCGATTGAGTTACTGATCAATAGCCGTTGCGACGCCTTAGTGATCCACTCAAAAGGCCTGACAGACGAAGAACTGATTGCCTATGCAAAAGAAGTAAAAGGCTTAGTGCTGATCAATCGCTATATTGCTGAGATTGCCAACCGTTGTATTTTCTTGGACAACAAGAAAGGCGCGTATCTTGCGACTGAATATCTGATTCGTCATGGTCATAAAAATATTGCCTGTATCGCTTCATCGCACAGCATTGAAGATGCCGATGAGCGTGTACAAGGTTACTTGTCAGCACTCTCGGATTACAAAATAGCGTTATCTGACAGCTATATTGAGTACTCAGCTCCCACCAGTGAAGGGGGTGAATACGCCATGACCAACCTTTTGACTAAATCACTGCCAATCACAGGCATTGTTGCGTACAACGATTACATGGCGGCAGGTGCTCTGTCTGTCTTAGATGAGAACGGTATTCAAGCGCCGGACAAAATGTCGATCATCGGTTTCGATGATGGCTTGATTGCACGCTATGTTCATCCAAAGCTAACCACCATTCGCTACCCGATTCAGATGATGGCAGAGAAAGCGACACGACTCGCGTTGCACTTAGCCAAAGGTGAAAACACCTCAACGGAGCCAATGATGTTCTCTCCGACTTTGGTGCGCCGTAATTCGGTAGAGAAAATCTAAGCTCTGGTCAACTCACCAAACAACAAACAAAAAAAGCCCTAACAGAATCGCTTCTGTTAGGGCTTTCCTACCTTACTCTGATACCCAACAATCGCGCTTAATAAATCACACACTCGTTGAGCGCCACTTTTGCTCATCCCCCAAGAACAACGCGATAACTCACATCGTTCTATTCACAAACAAAAGCAATTGGCATAACCGTTTTGAGCTAGAGCGTACTAGTTTGAAGAATCCCCCGAAAATTCAAACTGGTAACAGGTACGGTAGTTATATTCTTGTTCAGGCTTGAGAATACAACTGTCCTGCTTCCACTCTGAGTGGTTAGGAGAGTCAGGTAAGAACTGGGTTTCTAACGCCAAACCAGCGTAATCTTCATAGCTGCCACCACTTCGGTTTGGTGTACCACCAAGCCAGTTTCCGGTGTATAGCTGCATCGCAGGTTTGGTTGAAAATACTTTTAGTGTGACGAGCGCATCCGGTGACGTTACGGTAGCGGCGCATTGAGTGCGCTTACAGCCATCAGCCAATAGGAAAGAGTGGTCGTAACCCTTTGCTGCTTTCTGCTGTTCATCACCCAACAAACGCTCTGAGATCATCATAGGCTGATTGAAGTCGAAGCTGGTCGATTTCACCGATTTAAGGTTGCCTAATGGAATTCCTACCGAGTTGGTCGGTAAGAACTGATTGGCGTTGATGCTCACAATGTGTGACAAACAATCGTGCCCGGCTTCTGCACCAAGTAGGTTGAAGTACGCATGATTCGTTAGGTTGACCACGGTTGGCTTGTCTGTGGTTGCAGAGTAATAAATGGAAACTCGATTGTCTTCGGTAATGTCATAACGCACCGACACATTCAAATTCCCCGGAAATCCTTGGTCGCCATCAGCAGACTCTAGAGTGAACACCACTGACGTTTCGCTTTGCTCGGCAATATTCCAACGACGTTTATCAAAACCGTTCGGACCACCATGTAAAGTATTGCCCGCTTGGTTGGTTTCCAGCTTGTAGTTTTGACCATCAATTTTGAAACGACCATTGGCTATGCGGTTAGCATAACGACCAACAGTTGTACCCATATAGCTGGCTTGTTTATCGAAGTTCTCCATTGAGTTAACACCCAACAAAACCTCTCTTTTATTTCCCTTTACTGGCAGGATACAGCTCAACCATGTTGCACCAATGTCCATGAATGTCACTTCCATGCCACGCGTATTTGATAGCGTCACTAACTGAGCGGGTTGGCCATCATAGGCTGGAGTTTGTGTCATGGATTGATGCAGGTTTTGCTCTTGTGTCATTCTAAATTCCTTCTAGTGCCAGTAAAAAGCCTCTACCTGAAATAAAGGCTTTAGCATTTGGCCTACCATGATCTTTTTAGTTGGTAAGCTCTATATTAAGTCTCGAAGCGTTTAGATTACTTCAACTAAGCCTGCTCCGTCTTTCGCTTGGCACACATAAATAGATTCTTTTAGACCCGTCGCCGCTTGATATTTCTGCTCAACGGTTGCTTTAATTTCATTAACCAATGCAGGTGGAACCAATGCCACAATACAACCACCGAAACCACCGCCAGTCATACGCACACCACCTTGGTCACCAATCACGTGTTTTACCAGCTCAACTAAGGTGTCGACTTCTTTGACTGTAATTTCAAAATCATCACGCATTGACGCATGTGATTCAGCCATCAATTCGCCCATGCGTTTCATATCATGAGTACGCAGAGCTTGAGCCGCTTCAACGGTACGGTCATTTTCGGTTATCACGTGACGCGCACGTTTCGCAACCATCTCATCCAACTCAGACTCTTTCGCTTTGAACTGTTCAATAGTCACATCACGAAGTGCAGGAACACCAAAGATGCGCGCCGCTTCTTCACACTGTTCACGACGCGTGTTGTATTCGCTGTCGACCAAGCCGCGTTTCTTGTTTGAGTTGATGATAACCACAGCCATATCTTCTGGCATTGAAACCGCTTGAGTTTCTAGGCTACGACAATCCAAAAGCATCGCGTGATTTGCGCGACCTTCTGCAGAGATCATTTGGTCCATGATGCCGCAATTACAGCCCACAAATTCGTTTTCGGCTTGCTGACCATTTAGCGCCACTTCGGCTTGGCTGATCTCTAGGTTGTAAAGCACCTTGAATGTCTGACCGATGACCACTTCCAGTGCCGCAGAAGAACTTAAACCTGCACCTTGAGGCACGTTGCCCGTTACAGAGATGTCTGCACCTGTAAATTCAAAACCACGACCTTTTAAGCACTTCACCACACCACGAATGTAGTTAGCCCACATCTTATCTTGTTGGAAGGTGATCTCTTGAGTTAAGTCGAACTCATCTACTGCATTTCCGTAGTCCACTGATACTACGCGCACGATGTTGTCGTCACGCTTAGCCGCTGCGACTACCGTTTGGTAGTTAATGGCACACGGTAGAACAAAACCATCGTTGTAGTCAGTGTGCTCGCCGATCAGGTTCACACGACCTGGCGCTTGGATAATATGAGTCGCTTGGTAACCAAGGACTTGCTCAAAAGATGCTTTCACGTTTTGGATTAGGTCAGACATAAGTAAACTCTCTGGTTAAACTCTTTGTTCAATTGGTTATGGCCCCTTTACGGCACCACTTTAATTCTTTTAGATCCCCTACCGCGTTCGTCTCTCAAGGTAGGGAATGACAACATCAGCTTCTCACCTGCCGTCATTCCAGAATCGAGGGACGAGATATCAGGAATCTCGCTCGTTATCTACGAAACAGGCGATTACTGCTCTTTGTAGTGAACGTCACTCAAATCACGCAGACGCTGTGCCGCTTGTTCTGCGGTTAAATCACGCTGAGACTCAGCCAACATTTCGTAGCCGACCATGAATTTACGAACCGAAGCACTGCGCAACAGTGGCGGGTAGAACAACGCATGTAGTTGCCAATGCTCGATGTCAGTACCTTCTTCGAAGAACGGCGCATAGTGCCAGCCCATTGAGTAAGGGAATGAGCATTGGAACAAGTTGTCGTAACGGCTCGTCAGCTTCTTAATCGCAAGCGCTAAATCATCACGCTGCTCGTCAGTCAGTTCACTCATACGGCGGATGTGTGTTTTTGGCAGCAACATGGTTTCAAATGGCCACGCTGCCCAGTAAGGCACCACAGCAATCCAATGTTCGGTTTCAACCACAGTGCGAGAGCCGTCTTTCATTTCAGCTTCAACGTAATCCACTAAAAGATTAGAACCTTGTTGTTCGAAGTGCTCTTTTAGTAGTTTTTCTTTGCGTTCAATCTCATTGGGTAAAAAGCTGTTTGCCCAGATTTGACCGTGTGGGTGTGGCTGAGAGCAGCCCATGGTCTCACCTTTGTTTTCAAACGCTTGAACCCACAGATAGTCTTTACCTAGCTCTTCAATCTGTTCATTCCAGGTATCGATAACACCACGGATCTTGTTTACCGGAAGCTCCGGCAGCGTTTTGCTGTGGTCCGGAGAGAAACAGATCACGCGGCTCAACCCACGTACACCTTGAGTCTTGAATAGAGGGTTATCAGACTCTGGAGCATCAGGTGAGTCAGGCATCAACGCCGCGAAATCATTACTGAATACATAAGTGCCGTCGTAATCTGGGTTTTCATCGCCCGAAATACGCGTATTGGTTGGGCACAAGAAACACTCTTTCTCATACGCAGGAAGCTGCGCAGTCGATGGTTTTTCATCTTGTCCACTCCAAGGACGCTTTGCTCGGTGCGGTGATACTAAGATCCACTGACCCGTTAATGGGTTATAACGACGGTGCGGATGGTCTACTGGGTTAAATTCAACTTTTGACATGTTTAGATTGCTCTCAAATTTTGTGTCTTGGTCAATTCCACCAAGATGAATAATTCTTCTACAAGGAGATTCCCTATCACGCTCGCTCCTCGCTGTAGGGAATGACGTGTGATCTCGTTGTGCTATTTGCGCAAAGGCAACCGCTTCATAGCCTTATGCTCATCCGTCATTCCAGAATCGAGGTACGAGATATCTGGAATCTCTCTTCATCTGCATTCCCCAAAGAAATTGGAGTTGCAGCTAACAACGCTGCGGCTTCAATTACGAAGGGGAATAGCCGTTCGGGTTATTCGACTGCCAATTCCACGTATCCGCCGTCATCTCCATCACGCTACGCGTCGCCTTCCAGCCAAGTTCGCGCTCTGCTTTTTCAGTGCTTGCCCAACATTCAGCAATATCACCAGCGCGGCGTGGGCAAAGTTCATAAGGAACTGGCTTACCCGATGCTTGTGCGAAGGCTTCAACCATCTCGAGTACGCTTGAGCCTTTGCCAGTGCCTAGGTTGTAAATGTGTAAACCCGCCTTCTCGCCAACCGCTTTCAATGCGGCTACGTGTCCGTCCGCTAAATCCATAACATGAATATAGTCGCGAACGCCTGTGCCATCGACTGTTGGGTAATCGTTTCCAAAAACAGCCAATTTGTCGCGACGACCTACCGCTACTTGAGCAATAAACGGCATCAGATTGTTTGGAATACCTTGTGGGTCTTCACCCATAGTGCCCGATGGATGGGCGCCAACTGGGTTGAAGTAACGCAGTAATGTCACACTCCAATCGTTCTCAGCGTTGAACAAATCACTCAAACATTCTTCGACCATGTACTTACTGCGACCATAAGGATTAGTTGTTGCACCCGTTGGAGAGCTTTCAGTAATTGGCACCACTTCTGGATCACCGTAAACGGTAGCCGAAGAGCTAAATACAATGCTCTTCACACCCGCTTTCTTCATGCTGCGAGCTAACACTAATGATCCATTGACGTTGTTATCGTAGTACTCCAAAGGCTTGGACACCGACTCCCCAACCGCTTTCAGGCCAGCAAAGTGAATCACGGCTTGGATATCGTTTTCTGAAAACACGCTATCTAGAAAAGATTGGTCACGAATGTCGCCAAGATAAAAAGTTGGTCGCTTACCGGTCAATGATTCGATTCGCTCCAGTACTAGCTCTTTGCTGTTGCAAAGGTTATCAACAATGATTGGCTCCATACCCGCCTGTATCATTTGAATACATGTATGACTTCCGATGTAACCCATGCCGCCCGTAACCAGTACTTTCACAATCAACCTCTCTTTGTCGTCATTCTTGGACTAACTCGAACTGACATTCAGCTCAGTAGCACCGTATGCCAGAAATAGTAGCAGCCATTTTGACTATAATTCTGTGATCAAAACCACGAAGTGTAAACGTTTACACTAACTCATATCATTGTTACTGAACGTGACATAGGGAGAACCTATAAACAAACACATCTAATCCATTGAATTTTAATAAGATAATTATAGATAGTTAGATTTGAGACATCATAGAGGAGTTGAGCATTTATTTTACTAAAAGTTAATGCAATGACTTCCAGTTTGATTACAATAGGTCTGTAGAATAAAGAGGTGCATTGCTTTTTTACTAAATACCAATTTCAAAGCAGCGCAATGTTCCAATAACAGGAAGTGAGTATGGCAACGTTAAAAGATATCGCGACTGAAGCACATGTTTCATTGGCTACAGTTTCAAGGGTTCTCAATGAAGATCCAACATTAAGCGTCAAGGAAGAGACCAAAAGGCGTATCTTTGAAATTGCAGAGAAGTTGGAATACAAAACCAGCAGCTCACGAAAAGCCGTTAGCAGTAAAAAACAAAATCATCACTTCCTTGCTCTGTATAACTACAAGCAAGAAGCTGAAGTGAATGACCCTTACTATCTATCGATTCGCCACGGGATTGAAACCCAATGTGACAAGATGGAAGTTAAACTAACCAACTGTTATGAAAGTAAAATACACGTAAATTCAGCACCTATTACTGGTGTATTGTTGGTGGGAAGAATGACACCGGAGGTTATCGAACAAGCCAAAAAGCTAAGCGATAATATTTGTTATGTCGATTTCACTGATCACTCTGAACCTTATGACTCTGTCGATATCGACCTGGCTTTGATCAGCAAAGAGATCACCAACTTCTTTATCAGCCAAGGCTATCAACGCATTGGTTTTATTGGCGGACAAGATAACGTCAACACTCCTGATATTCGCGAACTCGCCTTTGCTGAATACGGTAGCCTTAAGAACGTTGTCAGCGAGCAAGACATCTATCGTGGAGACTTCTCTAGCTCTTCAGGTTATAAGCTTGCAAAACAGATGCTAGCGACTGGCGACTACCCTAAAGCCATGTTTATTGCGTCAGATTCCATCGCAATTGGTGTTTTACGAGCCGTTCATGAGCACGGATTAAACATTCCTGAAGATATTGCGCTGATTAGTGTAAATGACATCCCAACAGCTAAATTTACCTTCCCATCTTTATCGACTGTTCGTATTCACTCTGAACTAATGGGAATTCAAGGCGTTAACCTGTTGATTGAGAAAGTACGCGACGGCCGTACTATCCCACTACGTGTCTATGTACCAAGCAAATTAAAGCTGCGTGACACGACAAAATAGTTAAATATATCAATCAGATAAGTTAAGGCTACCTTTGTTGACGGTGGCCTTTTTTGTGCCCATCACATACGCCTATATACACATACCAGCCTCTTTAGCCTGCTTCATAAAACAGCCAATAGTATTCTTTTAAGTGGATCACACAGCACTGTAAAAAGACCATAAAAAACGTGATGGAGTTAAAGTAAAACGTTTTCACCAATTTCATTTAGTAAAAGTTTTACTAATAATTACCTCAGTCCAAAAATACTCGTATTCACTACGACCCAATTACGCATAAGAACGTCGGTCAGCAAATTGCATTTAGGCCGAGAGAGAGGCAACGTGAACAACTGGGAAAACTTCCTGAACTTACATGAGAACCGTATGGCACCGCGTGCATACTTCTTCTCATACGCATCAGAAAAGAATGCAAAAACGTTTCAGCGTGAACTTAGCAGCCACTTCCAACTATTGAGTGGCCAATGGAATTTTAGCTATTTCACCAATCCACTATTGGTTCCTGAAGAGTTCTACTCTCAAGAAATGAAAGACTGGGGCCACATTACGGTTCCAAACATGTGGCAAATGGAAGGCCACGGCGATCTTCAATACACAGATGAAGGTTTCCCATTCCCAATTGATGTGCCTTTCGTACCATCAGACAACCCAACCGGTGCATACCAACGCTCTTTCTTCCTTGGCGAAAGCTGGGACGAGAAGCAAACCATCATCAAATTTGATGGCGTTGAAACTTATTTCGAAGTTTACGTAAACGGCGAATACGTCGGTTTCAGCAAAGGCAGCCGCCTCACCGCTGAATTCGATATCTCTAACCATGTAAAAGCAGGCAACAACCTACTTTCTATTCGTGTGATGCAGTGGGCCGATTCAACCTACATTGAAGACCAAGACATGTGGTGGACGGGCGGTATCTTCCGTGACGTTTACCTAGTGGGCAAAGAACAGCTGCACGTTCAAGACGTTACCGTTCGCACTGACTTCGACGACGCTTACCAAAGCGCTACTCTGTCGTGCAAAGTGGAACTAGAAAACCTAGCAGCAGCGGTAAACGCAACCCTTGAGTACGCATTGCTTGATGGCAGCCAAGTTATCTCGCAAGGCTCTGTAGATAGCTTAGCCGTCCCTAATCATAAGACTGATGGCAATGTAGATACTCAATTCTCTATTGATGTGGTTAACCCTGTTCAATGGAACGCTGAAAACCCTTACCTATACCAACTGTTGCTTACGCTGAAAGACGCTGACGGCAAGGTGTTGGAAGTGATTCCACAACGCGTTGGTTTCCGTGATATTAAAGTTCGCGATGGTCTGTTCTACATCAACAACAAGTACGTGATGTTGCACGGTGTGAACCGTCACGACAACGACCACCTGAAAGGTCGTGCTGTTGGCATGGATCGCGTCGAGAAAGACTTAGTACTGATGAAGCAACACAACATCAACTCAGTACGTACAGCGCACTACCCGAACGACCCACGCTTCTACGAATTGTGTGACATCTACGGCCTATTCGTGATGGGCGAAACCGATGTTGAAACTCACGGCTTTGCTAACGTTGGCGACCTAAGCCGCATCACTAACGATGCCGCATGGGAAGCGGTGTTTGTTGAACGTATCGAACGTCATATCCACGCTCAAAAGAACCACCCTTCTATCATCATGTGGTCACTGGGTAACGAGTCTGGCTACGGCTGCAACATCCGTTCTATGTACGATGCAGCAAAAGCGATTGATGACACCCGTCTAGTTCACTACGAAGAAGACCGTGATGCTGAAGTGGTCGACATCATTTCAACCATGTACTCACGTGCTCAACTAATGAATGCCTTCGGTGAATTCCCGCACGAAAAACCACGCATCATCTGTGAATACGCACACGCAATGGGTAACGGCCCAGGCGGTTTAACCGAATACCAAAACGTGTTCTACAAGCATGATGCCATTCAAGGTCACTACGTTTGGGAATGGTGTGATCACGGTATTCTGGCGCGTGATGAAGCAGGCACAGAGTTCTACAAGTACGGCGGTGACTACGGTGACTACCCGAATAACTACAACTTCTGCATGGACGGCTTGATCTACCCAGACCAAACACCAGGCCCTGGCTTGAAAGAGTACAAACAAGTGATTGCCCCAGTGAAGCTTCGCGATTTCGATGCACAAACGGGCACCTACACAGTAGACAACAAGCTTTGGTTCTCAAACATCGATGACTACACCATCACTGCGGAAATCCGTGCTGAGGGTAAAACCATTGCGGTACAGCATATCAAGGTTGAAGAGCTGGCTGAGAACTCTAGCCGTGAACTGACGCTTAATTTGCCAGAGCTTGATGAGCGTGAAGTGTTTGTGAACTTTACAGTTCGTAAGGATTCTCGTACTTCATACAGCGAAGCGAACCACGACATTGCGGTTTATCAGTTCCAAGTGAAAGAGAACACTGCACAACTTGACGCCTTCACTAACAATAATGCGACAGCACTGAATGTTGAAGAATCTCGCTTAGCCTACCTAATCAAAGGACACAACTTTACTCTGAACTTCTCGAAAGTGAACGGCAAACTGACGTCATGGTTAGTGAATGGCGAGGAACTGATTAAGTCTGAGCCTAAGCTGAACTTCTTCAAGCCAATGATTGATAACCATAAGCAAGAGCACGATGGTTACTGGGAGCCTGCACACCTACAGATCATGCAAGAGCACTTCCGCACGCTAAACGTTGAGCAAGTTAACGACAAGGTAGAGATCACCACCACCAGCATCGTTGCTCCACCAGTATTTGATTTCGGCATGCGTTGTGAGTATCGCTACCAAATCAGTGCTGAAGGTCAACTGAACGTTGAGCTAAGTGGCGAACGTTACGGTGATTACCCTCACGTGATTCCAGTGATTGGTTTCGACATGGGCATTAACGGCGACTTCGACCAAGTTCAATACTACGGCCGCGGTCCTGAAGAGAACTACCAAGACAGCAAGCAAGCCAACATGATTGATGTTTACCAATCAACGGTGGCTGACATGTTCGAGAACTACCCGTTCCCACAAAACAACGGCAACCGCCAACACATTCGTTGGGCTGCGCTTTCAAGCCGCGCGGGTAATGGTATTGCAGTAAAACCACAGCAAGAAATCAACTTCAGCGCTTGGTTCTACACCAACCAAAACCTGCATCAAGCACAACACACCATTGAGCTAGAGAAGAGCGGTTACATCACGCTAAACCTAGACCACCAAGTGATGGGCTTAGGCTCGAATTCTTGGGGCAGCGAAGTGCTCGACTCTTATCGAGTTTACATGGATGAGTTCCGCTACGGCTTAACTCTGATTCCATTCCAAGCAGGCGATTGCGACGCGCAACACCTAATCAGTCACAACTTTGGCGATGAGTTTTTTACGGCGAATACACCGAAAGCTCAACCACAACAGAACGAGGCATAAGCGATGATCGTTTTAAACAACCTAGAGCAATTTAAAGTCGTTTACCGCGACGGTCGTAAATGGCAACGCTGTGTAGAAGCGATTGAAAACATCGGCAACATCAAAGATGGCGTGATGTATTCCATTGGTGACTCACTGGCTTACATGATTGAAGACGGTGTGGCTCGAAACACCGAAAACTTCACCGGTAACCGTCGTTACTTCGACGTGCATTACTACCTAGAAGGTCGTGAAACCGTCGAGTTCGCAGCCAAGTCAGAGCTAGAGCAAATTCAAGCTTACAGCGATGAGACTGACCGCGAACACCTAATGGGTAACGGCGAGACTTGCGAGTTAGCTGAAGGCCAAGTGGCGATCTTTGATAACAGCAAAGCCTACCGATTCCACGGTGATAACCGAGTACGCAAAGTGGTGCTGAAAGTGACTATTGAAGACGGTTACTTCCTTAATAAGTAACTGGAGCTAAACAAACGAAAGCAACAACAAGATCTATTCACAGTGTGTACCGAGCCTTGCCGTTCAAGGCTCAGTCACACTGCACAACGCCTTTACGCTTCTTCCCTACAAGGAAGCCTAAAGAAATAACGACTATAATTACGTGACCCTTGGAGGACACTATGTCTGAATCTGTACGCGGTAAGTTAGGTAAATTTGCCTTGCTCTCCATGACATTTGCAGCGGTATTTAACGTTCGCAACATTGTAAATAACAACATCGAATTGGGATTGAGTTCTGCTCCTATCTTTTTGCTCGCCACCCTTATTTACTTCATTCCATTCGTGTTCATTATTGCTGAATTCGTATCTGCAAATAAAAATTCTGAGTCAGGCATGTATGACTGGCTTAAACAACCGCTGGGTTCAAAAGCGGCCTACTTAGGTTCATTCCTCTATTGGTTCGTGAACCTATTCTGGTTTGTATCATTGCTGCCCAACGTTATCGCATACGCGTCTTACGCGATGCTTGGCTACGAGTACGCCTTCTCTCCGATAGTGACTTCGGCAATCTCAATAGGTCTGTTTGCAGCAGCGACACACATCTCGACCAAAGGGGCGAGCTGGTTAGGAAAAATTGCAGAGATCGTTGCATACGGTGTATTTGCACTGTTCGCGGTTTACGTTATCGGTGCAATGATGGCACTCGGTGGTAACCATGAGCCGGTAGAGCCAATCACGCTTGAAGCCATGACACCAACCATCAACTGGGCAACGTTAGGCATTATGTGTTGGATCTTCCAAGCAGCCGGTGGTGCAGAAACCGCAGCCGCTTACCTAAACGATGTTAAAGGTGGTCATAAGTCTTTCATCAAGGTGATCATCAGCGCGGGTATCGCTATCGGTATCATGTACGCAGTCGGTTCTCTATTAGTGAACGTATTCGTTGCTCGTGATGAACTCACTTATGCTGGCGGCATGGTTGAAATCTTCACTGGTATGGCGAACTACTTCGACATTTCACAATCTCTAACGGGTCGCTTCGTCGGTATCATTCTGTTCGTCGCTATGTTCGGTTCGATGATGATGTGGACAGCAGCGCCAGTAAAAATTCACTTCTCTGAAATCCCTAAAGGTGTTTACGGTGAGAAAACGACTGAGCTTAACGAACACGGCGTGCCTGTTCGCGCAGCATGGTGGCAATTCGCTTTCGTATTCCTAATGCTAGTGGTTAACGGCTTCGGTTCTGAGTCTGTACAAGACATGATGAACACAGCAATCAACCTAACAGCAGGTACCGCAATGTTACCGCCTATCTTCATCATGGTGGCGTACTTTGTATTCCGCTTGAAGCATGACGATACACCACGTGACTTCCGCATGGGTACTCGAGTTCAAGGTATGTCTGTTGTGTCAGTACTTATCGGTATCTTTGTTGTCAGCATGACGGCATCAGCATTCCCAACGGGTGTAGACCTAATGCAAGCGTTCTTCGTCAACGTATTTATGACCGCTGTATTCTCAGCTATCGCTTGGTGGTGGATCTCTCGCTTTGAAAAGAAGCAAGCAGGTAAAGATGCAAAGCTAGAAGCGGCTAAGCAATCGTAATACTTAGCAACATTAGAACTAATTTCAAAAGCGCCTATCATGGCGCTTTTTTTGTTTTAAATCAGAAAATTAAAAACCAATAGCCGAAAATAAAAACGCCATTCCGTCAAGAGTTCACTTCACGAAAAACGTTAATTAAATCGTAATAAAATCCGAACAAAAACAAAGGTAAAATATTAACTAAATTTATTTACTCAAGGTCACATATTTGATCAATTTTGATTAACTTCCCGCCGCTTAATCTTTAATCTTCTTGCTGAAGAGACGAACGAGTTCATATTTAAAAACGACAAAAAGCCCCTACAAGCCTTACAAATCGTCGTTCATGAAACAAACAATCTCTTTGATGAACCTCTTAACCTTTAACTCTTTGTTTTGGTAATAACTTTACTGAAAATCAAGAAATAAAAGCACTAAGAAGTCCGATCGTAAATCTATAAAAACAACAATGAGCCAACCCTGACAAACAAAGCGGGTGTTTGCCAAACCAACATAACAATAAAAGTGCGGCCTAGAGCCTCCCTCTCTAGGACCAAGTTATAACGATCATCAACGTGATTCACCGGAGAACATCATGTCCGAAAATAAACGCAGTACGATAGGCAAGTTTGCCCTACTGTCTATGACCTTCGCGGCGGTATACAGCTTCAACAACATCATTAACAACAACATCGAGATCGGCCTTTCCTCGGCGCCGATGTTCTTTCTAGCCACCATCTTTTACTTTGTGCCCTTTTGTTTGATCGTCGCAGAGTTTGTGTCACTGAATAAAAACTCTGAAGCGGGCGTTTATTCTTGGGTTAAAAGCTCTCTAGGCGGCCGCTGGGCGTTTATTTCGGCTTATACCTACTGGTTTGTTAACCTGTTCTTCTTCACATCTCTGCTGCCTAGAATCATCGCTTATGCGTCGTATGCGTTCTTAGGGTTTGAGTACATATTCACGCCAATCACCACGGCGATCCTCAGTACCATTTTGTTTGCGATTGCTACGCACATTTCAAACAATGGCGCGAAACTACTAGGCCCCATCACCTCACTAACCTCGTCGCTTATGTTGTTGCTAACAATGTCTTACATCTTGTTGTCTGGCGGTGCTTTGATCGGTGGTATCGAGCCAGCAGATCCAATCACCATTGAAGCGATGACACCAAGCTTCAACTGGGCATTCCTTGGCGTAATCACTTGGATATTCATGGCGGCTGGCGGTGCAGAATCGGTTGCGGTTTACGTTAACGACATCAAAGGTGGTCACAAGTCTTTCGTTAAAGTGATCATCATTGCCGGTATCTTCATTGGTGCGCTTTACTCGGTGGGTTCAGTACTAGCAAACGTGTTTGTGTCGCGAGAAGAGCTTAAATTTACTGGCGGCTCAGTGCAGGTATTCGAAGGGCTAGCACGACACTTTGGGTTGTCTGAAATCCTAATGAATCGCTTTGTGGGCGTGGTTTCATTCACGGCGATGCTAGGCTCTCTGCTGATGTGGACAGCGACACCCGTTAAGATTTTCTTCTCTGAAATCCCTAAAGGTATCTTCGGTGAGAAAACAGTCGCTCTAAACAAACAAGGCGTTCCAGAGCGTGCGGCTTGGATTCAGTTCTTGATTGTGAT
This sequence comes from Vibrio sp. SG41-7, assembly GCF_014164465.1. Lineage (NCBI taxonomy): Bacteria > Pseudomonadati > Pseudomonadota > Gammaproteobacteria > Vibrionales > Vibrionaceae > Vibrio > Vibrio sp. SG41-7. The sequence continues at coordinate 37,244 of NZ_JACJFF010000014.1, forward strand.
TCCACTGATGTTCATTCCGACACTGGCGTCCGATACGGTTCAAGATCTGATGAGTACCATTATCAACATGACAGCTGCAGCATCGATGTTGCCACCGCTATTCATCATGATCGCGTACCTTAATTTACGTTTGAAGTTGGATCACTTACCTCGTGATTTCAGAATGGGCTCACGTATGACAGGCATTACCGTGGTCTCGATTCTGATCGGCATTTTCACTGTTGGCTTCTTTGCGTCAACCTTCCCAACAGGTGCTGACATCATGACCATCATCTTCTACAACGTGGGCGGGATTGTTATCTTCCTTGGCTACGCGTGGTGGAAGTACGGCAAATATGAAAAAAGCTTATCTCCAGAAGAGAAAAAACTAGAAGCAAAACCTGAACCGGCGAACGCTTAGTTTACCCTGCACTCTGATTTAAACTTCGGGCACTCTGACTTAAACTTCAGGCACTCGCATTTAAACTTCAGGCACTCACATTTGGTGAGTGCCTTTTTATTTGTCGGTACATTTCCACTAACCATCTCGATTAAATCAAAGCCATTCAAGAATCAAAACATTCGAACCAACAATCTAACTACCCATCAAACAATTCACCTCCTGAATACTTGCAACCCTAGCCATACCTCTGAAAATTCAACTGAAAGTCAAAATAAAAACAAAGTAAATATTTACTAAAAATAGATCACACTTTTAAACTTAATTAATTTTAAACATCAAAATTATCATTAATATTGGTTTGCGATCGTAAGTAACCTGACCAATACGCCTTGAAGAGCACCCCATATTAGAAGTCAGAACTGCTTGCGAACCTTCATTTATAACCCCGACACAGAAGTGATTAAAATGAAAAGTAGTTTTACTAAAAACACTATTATTACAAGCTGTATTCTTGCTGCCTTAAGTACCACTGCCCACGCGGAAGAGTCCGCAGCAAACCACAGTGATACTCTGCCCCCTCAGACAGAAACTGAAACCCTATTTAACTTTTATGGTGAGCTTGGCCTTGGTGGTCACGTGGCACTCGAAGGTGATGATAAAGGCCGCTACGCAGACGGTACTTACATTGAAGCTGGCTTGGCTATCGAGCACGGTAATTGGTTTGGTCTTGCTTATATGGAAGGCTGGACAGTACAAGCCGACGACGAAGGCAATGCTTGGGCAACGGGCCACGGCTGGGGCGGCTTTGAAGGTGGTTTCAACCGCTTTTACGCTGGCTACCGCACAGATAACAAAACAGAATTCATGATTGGTCGTATGGACTCTTCATTAGATGACGTTCAATGGTGGGGTGACCCTACGGTTGAATACGGCTACGCGATCTCAAACACGCGAGACGTGCACCTTGGTATGAAGATTCAAAACCTAGAAGGCAAGCTTCGCTACAGCGTTTCTTTCGCGCCAGAGTCTGACTTCTCTGAAGACGATGCTCTTGTTCACTTCGGTAAATACGACAGCTTCGCAGACCAATGGAAAGATAAGAACGCCATGGTCAATGGTTACCTCCAATACGATCTGACCGACGACTTAACCCTAATGGGTGGCGGTGAAGTTCGTAACAACGATGGTGGTGAACTATTGCTATTGGGTGCTGAGTACAAAAACTTCGCCACTCGTGTTTGGCATGATACCGATAAAGGCAACCAAGAGTCTTTCGGTAGCGAGTCTGGTATTCAAACCAGTGCATGGTACGAAGCGGCACAAGGCGTTTACCTATCTGCAGCCTACAACTACGCAAACTTTGACGGTGACAATGGCGACAAAGAAATCACCTCTTACATCAATGCTGGCGTTTGGTATGAATACGGCAACGGCGCGTTTGCGACTGCTTTCGATAGCCGCTTTGGCGTAGGCAGCGACACTGAAATCGGCGACGCTCAGGTGTTCGCAATGCAATACTTCTACTGGTAATAACAGGAATTGATCATGAAACTGAATAAATCATTCGCAGCTCTCGCTATCGGTGCAGCCCTTGTCGTTACTGGTTGTGCTTCAAACTCAATCTCAGGCTCTGACACAGAGCAACTGCAAGCCAACGAATTTAAGAACGTTATCGACCGTACTGGCTCACCTGAATACATGCGTGACTACGACTTCGATGACCACCAACGCTTTAACCCATTCTTCGACCTAGGTGCATGGCACGGTCACCTGCTGCCAGACAGTGCAGAAGGCATGGGCGGATTCCCAGGTACAGCACTGCTTACCGAAGAATACATCAACTTCATGGCTGATAACTTCGACCGCCTAAGCGTGTTCAAAGACGGCAAAAAAGTGGCTTTCACTATGGAAGCTTACAGCCTACCGGGCGCATTGGTTCAGACGCTAAAATCTGACGATGTGACCGTAGAAATGACGATGCGTTTTGCTTCAAACCGTACCTCTCTGCTAGAAACCAAAATCACTACCGACTCACCGGTTGAATTGGTGTGGGATGGTGAACTACTAGAAAAGACGCACGCTAAAGAAGGCGTGGCACAAACCGACAAAACAATCGCTGAAACTTACCCTGAGTATGACCGTCAAATCGTCGCAACCGACGATGGCCTAAAGGTGACCTTCGGTAAGGTTCGTTCGACATGGGATCTACTGACTTCTGGTGAGTCTGAATACCAAGTTCACAAGTCGATTCCAACGAAAACCACGGTTGATGGTTTAGCGTTTACTTCAACGGCAAACATTGAAGCATCGACGACTATCTACACCACATACTCGCATGTTCTAACGGCAGAAGAAGCGCAAGCGGAACAGCCTGAAATCAAAAAGATCATGGCAAACCCTACCGACTTCTTAACGGTATCAGCAGAACGTTGGGAAGGCTACCTAGAAATGGGCTTAACCAACCCGAACGCGACACCAGAGCAAGAGCGTGTTGCGGTTAAAGCGATGGAAACCCTAAACGGTAACTGGCGTGGCGCTGCAGGTGCGATGGAGTTTGACTCTGTGACACCATCCGTGACGGCGCGTTGGTTCTCGGGCAACCAAACTTGGCCTTGGGACACATGGAAGCAAGCCTACGCAATGGCTCACTTCAACCCAGATGTAGCGAAAGATAACATCCGCGCGATGTTCGCTTACCAAATTCAGGCTGACGATGCCGTTCGTCCTTGGGATGAAGGTTACGTGCCCGATCTACTCGCTTACAACCTAAGTCCAGAACGTGGCGGCGATGGCGGTAACTGGAATGAACGTAATACCAAACCAAGCCTAGCAGCATGGGCAGTAATGGAAGTCTATAAGACCACCAGCGATGAAGCTTGGCTCGAAGAGATGTATCCAAAGCTAGTGGCATACCACGATTGGTGGTTGCGCAACCGTGACAACAACGGCAACGGCGTACCTGAATATGGCGCAGCACGCGATAAAGCACACAACACACCGGAAGGTGAAATGTACTTCACCGTGGTTCGTGGCGATAAGCACGAGACAATTATAGGCCAAGCTGCACTGGATAAAGTGATTGCTGAAGGTAACTACGATTACATCGAAAGCCCAGCACAAACTGCCGCGTCTTGGGAGTCAGGTCGTGACGATGCAGCCGCATTTGGTTTCATCGATAAAGATCAGCTAGACGCGTATGTAGCGAATGGCGGCAAGCGCAGCGATTGGGATGTTGAGTTCGCTCAAAACCGCGCTGAAGATGGCACGCTACTGGGCTACTCACTACTGCAAGAATCTGTCGACCAAGCAAGCTATATGTACAGCGATAACAAGTACCTAGCAGAAATGGCTGACATTCTTGGTAAAGACGCAGAAGCGAAAGAGTTCCGTGAAAAGGCTGAACACCTATCGAACTACATCAACACCTGTATGTTCGACGAAGGCACTAACTTCTTCTACGACATTCGTATCGAAGACAAACCACTAGCCAACGGCTGTGCAGGTAAACCGATTGTAGAGCGTGGTAAAGGCCCTGAAGGTTGGTCACCATTGTTCAATGCTGCTGCCACTCAAGCTAACGCTGATGCAGTTGTCTCTGTAATGAAAGATACAGAAGAGTTCAATACCTACGTTCCACTAGGCACAGCAGCGCTTTCTAGCCCTGCATTTGGCCCAGACATTTACTGGCGTGGACGTGTTTGGGTAGATCAATTCTACTTCGGCCTAAAAGGCATGGACAGCTACGGCTACCGTGACGATGCGATTGAAATGGCAGGTGCGTTCTTTGACCACGCCGATGGATTAGTTCAAGACGGTCCAATCCGTGAAAACTACAACCCACTAACCGGCGAACAACAAGGCGCACCAAACTTCTCTTGGAGTGCGGCTCACTTGTACATGCTTTACAACGATTTCTTTACTGACGCAGAGTAAATCGAACCTTTTTACCTGTCCTCTGAGATTCATTAATACACAGGTTCAATAAGATACTGCGAATTAACAAATTTCAGGCTTTGGCACTCAGCGTTATGTTGAGTGCCTTTTTTATATCTGAAGCCAAATAATCGAACAAACAAGCATTTAGACTATTTGGCCTACAATGATCCTTTTACTCCATTCGCTGTACTTTGACCGTTCTCACCACAATAGAAGCGCACCTGATAATGGTAATGCTCTTTCAATAATTTGTATTCATCATGAACACTTGGCGTCCATGAGTCGTCACCGCCAACCCCCATATGGAAGCCATCGACATAAACAAACAGCTGTTCTTGTTCGGTTAAGTCACAAGTATGCTTTGCCTTCTGTAGCTGCTGTAACCCAAAACGACTGACTGAGAAATGAAAGTTTCCTTTCAGTACAAATTCACTAACCTTTACCTCACGAACATCACAACGCAAGCCGCAATCAGAAGGAAAAATATACGGGGTATGCATTTGTTCAATGTTCTGCTGATATCGCCCTATATGGGCTGACATTTTTCGATCTGGGTAGTTTTCATGTGGCCCACGACCAAACCATTCCACCCCATCAGGCACATGGTTCAAAGCAAACTCAAAACCGACTCGAGGCAGAGATGGCAAACCTGTCGCCGCTTGTACATCCACATCTAACTTAACCTCACCATCGGTAAATAATTGGTACCGCCAAGTCGACAACAAACGAACCTGCCCTTCTACTGTGTGGGCAATGATTGCCGTCACCAACACCCCGTTTTTCTGAGTGATGGATGAAAATTCGATACACTCTGGAGTGAGCCTATCCAACCTCATCGCCTGCCAGCGTGCTATCCATGAATTAGGGTCGACGCGGTTTGCTTCACTGACACCGATATCGTTGTCTAACGGTGCACGATAAAAGTTATCTCGAAGACCACTCGCAAGCTGTTCCACGCCTTTGATTTTCCAGCTCTCTAGTGTCCCAGATAATCTGTCGAACTCTACTTGATAAGCATCACCACTCACAGTCAGCAGCGCGTCGGTTTCAGTCACTTTCGGTGGAAATTGAGAGAGGTTGGTATCCAACATCAATTGCGGCTGAGTAGGTAAGCTAAACTGTTCAATCGCCGTCACATGACCTTTATTCGCCCACGCAGTATTGGCATTTAATACTACTTCAAGATTGAGGTAATTAAGCGCATTGGCCGTATGAGGAATAGTCACACTATTAAGCTCTATCTGGACACTCTCGCCCGCACCAACCATCAATTCGATACAACCATCGCTCGTCACCACACCATTCTGGGTAACCGTCCAATTCAACGTTTCAATCCTACTGGTCACAAATAGGTGTTCGCTGTGTACCTCAATCACCAGTGGTGATGCAGAAACCAGCTTGAACTGATAAAACTGTTGCGCCTTTTTCACTTCATGCAGCGTTGGATGCACCGTTCGATCTGGGAATACCAAACCATTAATGCAGAACTGGCGATCATTAATCTCGTCTCCGAAATCACCACCATAGCCCCAATATTGTTTGCCGCTCGAATCGGTTTTGGTGATCCCTTGATCGACCCAATCCCAGATAAATCCGCCCTGTAATCTTGGGTTGTCTCTAAACACTTGCCAATATTTATCAAAGCTGCCCAAACTGTTCCCCATTGCATGGGCGTACTCACAGAGAATAAGAGGACGATGCTCGTTTGGTAGAGCGATCGCTTTACGAATGCCCACGCGAGGTGTCACTTCAGGTTGACTCTCAACAACAGGTAAATCCCAACCAACACGCGCATACATTGGGCACAAGATATCGGTCGCTGCTGTATCTGCCCCGCCACCTTCATACTGAACGGGACGTGTTGGATCAGTTTGTTTCACCCATTGATACATCGCATGGTGATTACGACCAATCCCCGACTCATTACCCAACGACCAAATGATCACGCTGGCGTGGTTTTTGTCGCGTTCCACTAGCCTTGTCATTCGTCTCATGTACGCATTCAACCACGACGAATCATTAGACAGTCGACACATCGGAAACTGACCATGGGTTTCCACATTCGCTTCATCAACCAAATACAGGCCATACTCATCACACAATTCATACCACAATGGGTGATTCGGATAATGAGCAGTTCTAACGGCATTGAAGTTATTTTGTTTGAGCAGTTTGATGTCTTGAATCATCCCTTCACGAGTCATGGTGTGGCCCAATTCAGGGTGATGTTCATGGCGATTCACACCACGAATCAGCAACGGCTTACCGTTAACTTTGAGCAAACTATCGGTAATTTCAACACATCGAAATCCGACATCGTAAGCCTCACAATCGACAAGCTCATCATGTTCATTGAGCAATGACACCACACAGCGATATAAGTAGGGTGACTCGGCACTCCACTTGTTCGGGTTCACCACTGAAATGCGGTGTTCTGCGACTTCAGACCACGGCCCTTTTTCATCGACATAACGCTCACCAAAACCCACTATTTGAGGTTCGAAAACCAACTGTCCTTGAGCATCATAAAGTTCAGCTTTCAGCTTAAAGCAGCTTTCTACATCATTGCTGTGCTTGGTTATTTGCGTAGAAATATTTAAAACAGCATCGCGATAGCAAGCATCTAGCTGCGTCTCAATACCAACATCCTCGATTGCGACCTTGGGCTTTCTCAATAAAGTCACATCACGGAAGATGCCACTGAGCCACCACATATCTTGGTCTTCAAGATAGGAACCATCAGACCAACGCAGCACCATTACTGCGAGCGTGTTCTCGCCTGCTTGTAAGTATTCAGACACGTCAAATTCAGCCGGTAATCGACTGTCTTGCGAATAGCCAACCCACTTGCCGTTACACCACAGATGGAACGCTGAGTTAACGCCATCAAAGGTCAGCCTATGGGTATCCAAAAGCGCTTGTTCGGTACAATTAAAACGCCTGCGATACAGCCCCGTTGGATTGTCGGTTGGTACAAAAGGCGGGTTATCAGCGAAAGGATATTTCACATTGGTATAGATCGGTTTATCAAAGCCTTGCATCTGCCAGTTGCTTGGCACTGCGATCGACTTCCATGAGGAATCATCAAAATGTTCAGAGACAAACTCTTCGCCGACCAACTCAGGCGAATCGAACAACTGAAACTTCCAAACCCCATTGAGAGACAAGGTGCGTGACGATTTCTTCCCCACAGCCTCAGCCAACGAGGTGTAACCATTCAAAGGAGCATGAGCCTCAACAACGTTATGATGAGTGATGTGTTGGTTTTCCCATTCGCGGGCAGAGATGATTTGAGAGAAAGTTCTCATTGAGTGTTCCTTACGATAAACCGAATATAGTGAATCATTGCAAGTAGTACTAGGCAGGTTGTATTGGGTGCCTCTTGTGCTCAAAACGACGAACACTAATCAAATAACACTGGCAATGACAAACTGAAAAGGAAAAGAGCCGCAGCAAGAGTCGCTGCGGCAGATAACGTATTACTTAAAGGTACGCTTGCTCACCTTATCGAGTTTCTTTAAGATTTTTTCGATTCGGTCAGGGTGAACCATAAACTCTTGGAAACCTTTCATGCCCTCTTTGGCCATCGCAGGATCGGTATCACGGTCATAGAACTGAGCCGTACCATCGGTAGAAGCGAGCATTGCTACACCTTTATCTAAGAACGGATCTGACTTGGCTTTGGCTTTATTGTTGGTCGGAATTTGTAACAGCATCTCATTGATCAGCTGTTGGTTTTCAGCGCGAGCAACAAACTCTAAGAACTTACGTGCATCTTCCTTATTTTTCGCTTTTGAAGGAATGTGTAGCGTATCCATAGGCGCATCTTCAGACATAGGAACACTTGGATCAATGACAGGGAATTGGAAGAAATCCATCTTGCCATCTAACTCAGCAGGGAAGTTAGGCGTGATGAAGTTACCCATCAGGTACATCGCCGCTTTACCGTTGTACAAGAAAGGTTGAGCTTCCTGCCAAGAATAAGAGGCGTGATTTTCTAGATAGTAACCAGGCTCAACAAGCTCAGCCCAGTTAGCGAACGTTTTCTTCACACGTTCGTCAGAATAAGGCACCTTGCCTTCCATCAACTGAATATGGAAATCCAAGCCGTTGGTACGCATGTTGATGTAATCAAACCAACCCGCAGCAGTCCACAAGTACTTAGTACCAATCGCAAACGGCGCCACACCATTTTCTTTCAGCGTTGCCGATGCCGATTTCAGATCATCCCATGTTTTAGGTTCAGCAATTCCATACTGCTCAAAGATGTCTTTGCGGTAGTAGATACCCCATTGGTAATACGTGTATGGCACACCAAATTGCTTGCCATTCACCGTCATTGCAGGTGCGGCTGACGCAAAGTCTTGCTTCATGTTGTTGTCAGTCCAAATATCACTCACATCTTCAAACAGGCCGCGGTCAACAAAGGCTTTCATTCGGTTACCCGCATACCAAAAAACCACGTCCGGCGGCGAAGTGACCAACCAATTACGAATCGTTGTTTTGTACGACTCGTGATCGTACAAATTGTACTTAACCGTAATATCTGGGTTTTCTTTTTCAAAGCGGTTAATGATCTCACCCCACGCCTCTTTTGGCGCTGGATCAGAAGCATCTGAGTTGATGACTAAGGTGCCTGCAAACGATGTTGCAGACATGGAGGCAGCGAGCACTGCAGAGGCAGCGATATGTTTCACGTATTTCATATTGAGGTCCTTGTTATGGAGCTAAGCTCTCTAAGTCCAATTCTTATTGTTTTCTCTCGTAGGGTTGTTTGTGTTTTAGTTTCTCTTCAATGATTCATCCATTCGGGATGTCGGTAGCAATAACGGCTTATAACAGCCGATATTGCTAGATTCGTGTATCGATACTTATCTCGTTATTTACCCTTTGGTCGCACCTAATGTCAGACCTGCGATAAAGTGCTTTTGCATGGTAAAAAACAGCACAACCGGTGGGATAGCCGCGACTACAGCACCCGCCGACATAAACTGCCAAGACGCCAGCCATTGGCCTTGCAGTGAGCTCAACCCCGCAGTTACAGGGCGAACGTCATCACTCTGAACCAGTACTAGTGCCCAGAAGAAGTCATTCCAAATAAAGGTAAACACCAACACGGCTAACGCTGCTAAAGCTGGGCGAACCAAAGGGAGTACGACATGCCAGAAAATCTTCCATTCACTGACTCCCTCCACACGCGCCGCTTCGATCAAGGCATCTGGGATCCCGACGATAAAGTTACGCATGAACAAGGTACAAAATCCGGCTTGAAAAGCGATATGGAAGAAAATCAGCGCCCAATGGGTATCGTAAAGGCCAAGTCCAATCGTTAAATCACGCACTGGAATCATCAAAATTTGGAACGGAACAAAGTTGCCCGCAATAAACATCGCAAAGATCCAAACGTTGGCTTTGAAGTTGTATTTCGCCAAGGCATACCCAGCCAGAGTCGAGAGAGCGACAGCCCCTGCGACCGCCGGCAGTGTGATGATCAAGCTATTGATTAGGTACTGCCCCATCGAGGTCGAGGTAAAAACTTGGGTGTAGTTCTCTATGAATTGAATCTCGCTCGGCCAGCCCCAGTAATTACCTTTGTTGATGTCATCCATTGAACGAATCGACGTCATCATCACAGCGATAAGCGGTAACAACCACATCACGATCGAGATAGGTAACGCCACTCGGTAGCTGATATTAGTAAAGCGACCGGCTTTTTGAATTGGTTGCGGAAACATTATTTTTCACTCCTTAACATGCGCCACAAGAAGTAAGCGATATAGATATCCATAATCAGAAACAGCACCACAGAAACCGCTGCACCGTAACCCATTCGATAGTTAAAAATAGACTCTTCATACATTTGATACGCCAGTACCGTCGAGCTACCCCAAGGTCCACCCGCCGTCATGGTTGCCACTAAATCGAAAGAACGCAGGGCACCAATCACTGTCACGACCACGGCAATAAACGTCGCCGGTCTTAGTTGAGGCAACACCACATACCAGAGCATGCGCCACTTCTTTGCACCATCCAGTCGCGCTGCTTCCAACTGTTCTGGATCGAGGTTGTTCAACCCCGTGAGATACAAGATCATGCAGTAAGAAATTTGTGGCCACAGACCAGCAGCGATGATTCCGTAGGTCACATAGTCTTCGTCAGCGAGTATTGAAACGGGCTCAAAACCGAAGGTACCCAATACCATATTGAAAAGACCAAATGACGGGTCATAAAACCAAGAAAATACGAGGCCGACCACCACTTGAGAAATAACAAAGGGGAAGAAGAATAAGGATTTAACGACACGAATGCCTTTCACTTGTTGGTTTAAGAAAAGGGCAATCGCCAAGCCACACGGTGGCGCAAGCATAAAGAAGATCAACCAAAGGAAGTTATTCGTTAACGAAGTATAAAAAGCATCTGAGTCAAAAAGCTCACGATAGTTCTCAAGCCCTACCCACTCTTTTTCGCCTAACCCATCCCACTCAAAGAAGCTCAGCCAGATACTGTCCAAGATGGGGTAGATAACATAAAGAGAGAAGATAGCGATGGCTGGCGCCAAGAACAGCCAAGGCGACACCTTAGAACTAATGCGCCTTTTCTTTTTCGCCGATGGGATGCGATTTTCTGGGTATATCGTTTTCACAGATTGCTCCATTTCCCGAAATTCCTTGTATTAAAAGCTTCATTTACTATTTGATTAATTTCCACCTAGGTTTCTAAATTTAATCAAGCAACGCAGAATTTATAGTAATTACGTTCAAATATTAGGCTTATTGATAACATTGCGCACAGTTATGTTTTATTTTTGTAAACGTTTCCACAGAAATCAGTATAGATCGCCAAATTTATATGACCACGATCAATAAATCATGCGAGGCACCTAACAAATTCCTGATGAAAGCGTATGTTTTAAAGGCAAAGAGATGCAGTACAACGAAGCAAGGAGAGAGCATGGCTGATATCAGCTTAAAACAGGTCATCAAACGATATGGTGATGTTCAAACGATCCATGGTGTTGATCTAGAAATAAGTAACGGCGAATTCGTAGTATTCGTTGGACCGTCTGGTTGCGGTAAATCAACTCTCTTACGCTTAGTTGCTGGCTTGGAAGAGATTACTGAAGGTGAGATCCATATTGGCGATGATCTGGTTAACGATGTCGATCCTGCCGAGCGTGGTGTGGCGATGGTATTCCAATCCTACGCCCTTTATCCGCATATGACGGTTGAAGAAAACATGGGCTTTGGCCTGAAAATGAACGGGGTAGCTAAAGAAGTCGTCGAGAAACAAGTCACCAGTGCAGCGAAAACGCTTCAACTAGACCCTTTGTTGAAACGTAAACCTAAAGAACTGTCAGGTGGACAGCGTCAGCGTGTTGCTATTGGTCGAGCGATAGTTCGCAACCCAAGAGTGTTCTTGTTTGACGAACCTTTGTCTAACCTAGATGCTGAACTTCGTGTCGATATGCGCTTACAAATCGCCAAACTGCATCAAGATCTGCAAAATACCATGATTTACGTAACGCACGATCAAGTGGAAGCGATGACGCTTGCCGACAAAATCGTCGTGCTGAGAGACGGTCGAGTGGAGCAAGTCGGCTCACCTCTCGAACTGTATCACTCCCCTCAAAATAAATTTGTGGCGGGCTTTATTGGCTCTCCGAAAATGAACTTCTTACCTTGTTTGGTCAATAGCACCTCTGACACGCATGCCCAACTGACCGTTAATGGCCTGAGTAAAATTACTCTGCCATTGCCAAGTGATGGCCTTGCTGAAGGACAAAAGCTGACGCTTGGTATTCGACCAGAACATTTAGAGATCAACGGCGAGTCAGATATCACGATTGAGTTCCAGAGCGAGGTAGTAGAACGATTGGGCAACAGTACTTATATGTTTGGCCAATCATGTGGTGTTGATAGCTTTAAAGTGCACCTCCCCGGAGATCAAGAGGTCACACGTTATCAGTCTCTCAATTTAAATTTCGCATCAAAAGATTGCCATCTGTTTGATGCTGAAGGTCAGCGTATTAACTAGACTTTTCAAACGGTAAAGCTGGCTAGAAAGGCTAGCTTTACCTCGTTATTAATTCACCGTTATCACCTCTTCTTTATTGCTTACCTCTCTTCTTTACTTCTTGTCTCTCTATGAAACGATTCAAAAAGTTTCATGCACTCCGCTTAGTTTTTGGGTTTAACGACCTTATTGGTATTTTCTTTATCCTTAACTGCTATCCGGACATTAATTTGATAGTCGTTTACTCAATAATGGCTAAACTATAGTGTCGCCTCCCCCTTTTTTTGAGAAAACCTAAATGCCTAATGCTGATTCCACCCTAAATAAACGCATGGGAATCGTTGCGCTCACCTGGCCAATTTTTATCGAAGTTCTTTTAAGAACCGCACTCAACACCAGTGATGTATTTATGTTATCGGGGTACTCAGACAAAGCCGTGTCTGCCGTTGGTGTTATCTCTCAGATATCCTTTTTTCTGATCATCGTCTCAACCATGGTCAGTAGTGGTACAGGCATCCTAATCGCACAATACAACGGTGCTTCTCGCACTCAAGAGAGCGCTCACGTGGGCGTGGCGAGCATTATCTTGGCCATTATTACCGGTGTGTTACTCAGCATGATTGCGGTTCTTGGTGCTGAATATTTTATTCCGCTCTACCAACTGGAAGCTCAAGTCGAACAGTACGCTCAAGAGTATCTGTTTATCAGTGGTGCTCTCACCTTTAATGTCACTATAGGTGTCGTTCTCACCACGATTCTACGCAGCCATGGCTATTCAAAATCACCGATGGTCATCAACATGATTGCAGGTGTTATCAACACCTTCGGCAACTACTGCGCACTTTACCAACCTTTCGGGTTGCCAGTGTACGGCGTACAAGGGGTTGCAACGGCGACAGTTATTAGCCAAGTGATCGGCTTATTGATCTTAATCGGTGTCGTAAGAAACAAAGGCATTGACCTACCGATGAAACAGTTCAAATCTGTGCCTAAAGCTATCTATCAAAAAATCATGAAGATCGGCTCTATGAATGCTGGAGAAGTACTCTCTTACAACATGGCGCAAATCAGTATTACCTTCTTTGTGGTGCAGATGGGAACGTCTTCACTGGCCGCGTTTACTTACGCACAAAACATCGCACGTCTCTCTTTTGCCTTTGCCTTAGCCATCGGCCAAGGTAGCCAAATCCAAACGGGTTATTACATTGGTAAAGGTTGGATAGATGAGATAGCCAACCGTGTACAACGATACTTTGTAGTAGGCTTTATCGCCTCTATCACCATTACCTGCGTGGTCTATATTTTCCGATTCGAGATTTTGGATTTATTCACTCAAGACCCAGAGATCATCGCACTGACTGCCGCACTCATCGCAGGCTCGATACTTTTAGAAGCTGGTCGCGTGTTTAACCTGATTTTCATTTCTTGCTTAAAAGCCGCAGGCGATATTAAGTTCCCGATCAAAATGGGCATTCTTAGCATGTGGGGCATTGGCGTTGCGATGAGTTATTTACTTGGTGTGCATTGGGGTTATGGCGTATTTGGTGCTTGGATGGCAATCGCGATGGATGAATGGTTCCGCGGATTGATCATGGTTCGTCGCTGGCGAGCGAAGAAATGGACTCGATTCTCTTTGTAGATCATTTAGAGCCTTGCTGATTACCGCTCGAGCTATGTGTTAGAACCCATGTTAATACAGTGCCCAGAAACACTCTGGGTACACTCAATAAGGTACTTGTACCTAACTCAAAATGACAGCCCCCACCTAATGTTACTTTCAGATAACCCGAGTTGCCCTCCATTAATTATAAATTCATCAAAAGCGCACTACTATTACCTTACTCGTTAACTATGTCGTTAATGACCGAATGCTAAGCACGCACTGCTACTAATAAGCACAAAGCCACTGGCATGATAGGAGAACAAGATTATGTCTTATTACTCAGTATTAGAAGTTACGCCAACCACTGACGCTTGGGTCGCTGATTACATCGAGCCAGCAACCAGACTCGTCACAAAATATGGCGGTAAATATCTAGCTCGCACTGCTAGCCACGAAAACGTAGAAGGTAACGCTGAGCAGCCTGCATTGCGTGTCATCATTGAGTGGCCATCAAAGCAAGCTGCCGTTGATTTCATTAATGACGCGGAATATGCCCCACACTTAGCTGCACGCACTGCAGGTTCAGTTAGCCACCATGCGCTTATCGAAGGTAAAGACGACCTAGCGTAATCAAGAGTCCAATTTCCGGTTAATATTTAGATATAAAAAGACCCCCAATAATTGGTGTCCAACTATTGGGGGTCAGTTCATAGCGCGGCTTTTTTATTCACTTTATAGTAATTAGCCTATGGCGAACCTTTTACTCAAAATCCATAAACTATTAAATAATATCAGATAGTTAAAAGCCAATTTAAGTAATTAAACCGTAGCTTCAATGCCCTTCTTACGCTTTGCTAATCGGCCAAAAATACCGACTAACATTACAATGCCACACACACCGTACACCTGCATGATGGTTGGATCATCCGAGACAAAACCAACATCAGAGAACATCACGTAAGCACCTAATACCATGTAGAGAATGATAGCCGAAGCTTCGAAACGGAATTTCCAAGGTGTGACATCGATATGTTCATTAACAGGCATCACGTAATCATCTTCACGTGGCATAAAGTAGCCAATGATGAACATCAGCGCTGTACATACAACAAACAGAATCGCCAATTGGTGTAAGAAGTGAATAGGTGTTTTGAACACTAACTGCATCGCAGCGTATGAACTTACAAATACCACCAAGGCCACTTTAGCCGCTAAAGCTGGCACACGTTTAGAGATGTAACCCACAAACACGATAGTAAAGATTGGCACACTGAAGAAGCCCGCTACCATTTGTAGGTATTGGAACAGACCTTCTGGTGCGTACATGATGAATGGTGCGATACATACCGAGATAATCGCGATCACAACGCCAAAGATACGGCCTTTACCCACCAGCTCTTCATCCGTTTTGCCTTGGCCAAACAAAGGTTTGTAGACATTCAATGCAAATAGAGTGGTCGAACTGTTAAGCACACCATTAAATGTACTTAGGATGGCACCAAACATAACTGCGACAAAGAAGCCAACCAACGGCTTAGGCAAAACTTCGTTAACCAAGCGCGTGTACATAGTGTCTGGATTACCGGCATCTGCACCAAACATGTGGAATGCGATGATGCCTGGAATAATTAGGAACAGTGGAGAGATAACCTTAATCGCACCAGCAAGAATCACCCCTTTCTGACCTTCTTTTAAGTTCTTAGCACCCAACGCACGCTGGATGATTGATTGATCCGTACCCCAGTAGTAAAGGTTCACAAGTAGAAGACCTGTAAACAAGGTTGAGAACGGCAGTGGATCAGTCTCTGTACCAACCGATTGCAGTTTCTCTGGCGCTGCATAAAGCAGAATATCCAAGCCAGCACCAAAGCTGCCCTCGCCCAACACCATCAAACCAAACACGGGGATCATCATGCCGCCAACAATCAGGCCTACGCCATTTATAGTATCCGCAATCACAACCGCTTTTAGGCCGCCATAAATCGCGTAAAAGAAGCCAAGTAGACCAATCGTCGCCGAAATAAGGGCTATTGAACTAAACTCTGAAATATTTAGCAGAGCTTGAACATCAAAGATCTCTCCCAAAACAACGGCACCGGCATAAAGTGTGGTTGGCAAGATATTGATGACGTACTGGCACAAGAAAAGTAACGTCACAAACTTCTTCACTGACATGTCGTAACGGCTCTCTAAGAAGTCTGGAATCGTCGTTATCCCTTGCTTCAGGTAACGCGGTACCAGCATCAGAGCGATGATGACTAAAGTGACACCAGACGCCACTTCCCAACCCATGACACTCATGTTGTGGGTATAAGCTTGTGCACTCATGCCAACAAAGCTAGTCGCGCTTAAATTGGTTAAAATTAGGGAGCTGGCAATCAAACCACCGGTTAAGCTTCTTCCGCCGAGAAAGAAACCGTCTTGTGAGGTGTTCTTGTCATTTTTAACTTTGTTGTAGGTAAACGCGACAACAAAACCAGTAAATAACAAGAATGACAGCAGAACTGTAATAGACATTTTGTTTTCCTTAAGTTTAGTTATTGCGGCAGCAATTCCTCGCTGCCGATTATATTTTTATATTTAGAATTTTATTTGTAGGGGTACTCAGAGTTAGCGCTTCATATCTTTTTCAGATGAACAATCAAGGCTGACTCTGGGTCTAGAATCGGTAAGGTCAATCCAATTTCCTTGAGGTTATCGCCACTCAGGGTCAACGTTTTGTCGAGCCATTGGGGGCGCTGTTTCATCAATTGGAAACTGGTTTTTGGCATGTCCACTAACTTCACTTGATACATCGCGTTGTCTTCCACACAGCTAATACGAAGTGGCGAAGGCAGAGCATATTCAGGCATCGCTAATTGGCACACGGTGATCAGCATTTCATCGTCATTTTCAACGCCATAAATATTCTGATTTTTGTCCGAAGGATCCATTCGGAAACTACGACCAGAATGCAAAACATGACGAAACTGCTTATGCAGTGAAATGTAATGTGAGAATGCTTGTTTCTCTTCCGGTGACTCTTTAACAGGGTCAAGCTCAACACCCATGTGCCCCATGAGTGCGGTTACACCACGCATATTGATGCCGTGACGACGGTTGGTTGAGTGGCATTCTGCTGGGCCAATGTGCGCCCCCATCACTTCTGGTGGGAAGAAGTAACTCATGCCTTTCTGAATGGCTTGGCGCTCTAAGGCATCATTACAATCTGATGCCCAGAAACGATGCGTTCGTTTTAGAATTTCAAAATCGATACGACCACCACCCGAAGAACAAGATTCAATCTCGACTTCTGGGTGCGCTCGATTCAACTCATCAACAAGGCGGTATAGCGCTTTCGTTTGGCCATGCACCGCAGCCTTACCTTGATGCCCAGGTTGAACCAACTCTCGGTTCATATCCCATTTAAGGTAAGTGATGTTGTACCGAGTCAGCAGCGCATTGAGGCGTTCATACAAATAGTTAAAACACGCTTCATTTTGTAGGTCTAACACATACTGCCAACGGCCAGATGGTTGATGATACCCTTGTAAACCAAGCACCCAATCAGGATGATTTCGGTAAAGATTAGAATCTTGGCTTACCATCTCAGGTTCAACCCAAAGGCCAAACTCCATACCCTGTTGATTAACATGTTCAATCACAGGTTCTAAGCCATTTGGGTATTTCACTTCATCCAAATACCAGTCGCCCAGTGCCGTGCGTTCACCATCACGCCCCACAAACCAACCATCATCAATAATGAAACGTTCAACGCCCATCACGCCCGCTTCCGTTGCCATCTTCATGATGTAGTCAGGCTTGTGATCAAAATAGATCCCTTCCCATGTATTCAAGTGAACGGGACGAGGTTTATCAGTTGGAAATTGAATAATATTGTCGCGAACAAATTGCTGAAAACGCTGAGCAATACCGTTCAAGCCAGAATTGCTGTAACAGCCATAGAGCCAAGGTGTCTGATAAGTAGCCTCTGGTTCTAGAATCGATTCACCCGCTAGCAATAACTCTCCCGCTTGAACAAAGCGGCGGCCATCACTACGAACATCCGCGCGCATTTGGTGGTTACCGCTCCAACCCAAATGAAATCCCCACACCAAACCGCTCTGCTCTGAGAACCCTTGAGTGCCTGCAAACATGCCAGGGAAGTTTTCATGTGAAGTACGACCGCGACGGTTCTCTTGCATGAAGCCGCCGTGTTCAAAACGCTGGCGTTGCGTTTGAAATTCATGACACCAACGGCCATGGAACGTCATGAGTTCGTTGGCATGATTCGGCAACGGCAATGTGGAAGAAAGCTTATTCAGGTAGTATTTATTGCTACCGTTATTGGTGACGGTTACACGCTTTTGGACGACGTCAGATTCGAAATCCAGCTTAATCTCTACCTTAAGGTTCAGTTGAGCAACCTTGTCTTCAAGGAAAAAACACGCCTCTTGATCTTGAGCATCGTAACGAACGGTCTTAAAGACAGGAGCCCAATCACGCCCTTCTCTGTGACCTTCAATGCCTGGAGCGTTAAAGTGTCCACTGCCTAACTCAGGGCAAAGAGAAAGTGGCACATCCACATCAAGTCGAGCTTGAGAAATCGGTCTTTCTGTCGAAAGCAGAAGATCTTCATCAATACTTGCGATCTTTGCCCCCCAATGCAAAACCTCTGGAACACGCCCTGATTTAATGATCAAACTATGGTTTTTACTCTTTAAGTGAATAAATTCGTTCATTACTAATCTCTATTGTTTTCGTAAACATAATATAGAAATAATAGTGAACCCATCACGCCAGATTAGTATCCAAAACCCACAAAATCGTGATGTAAATTGGCTTTAATATTCGAAAAATTTGCACAAGATCGACTGTTTCCGGAAACATTTTTAATGTTTTAAAAGACATTTATTTGAGAGTGAGCAGAGTTTAGTTTGGTAAATTTCGGTAGGCTTATTTCACTCTAAAATATTCGATGAGCAGAGCGATGAGTATCACCTTCAAAGACGTAGCAAAACTGGCAGGGGTATCTACCCAGACAGTATCTCGAGTAACCAATGGCTCACAAGACGTCGCGGAGTCCACCCGCAACAAGGTTAACGCTGCCATAAAGCAACTGGGTTATGTACCCAATAAAGGTGCGCAAATGCTCAGTCGAGCCAAGTCCACCAGCGTTGGCTTAGTCACGCTCGATATGGCACTGCATGGCGCAGCAATGATCGCCAATGGCGTGCGAATGCAGGCTCATGATATGAGTTATGGCGTCGCTTTCTCTGTTGTTTCCGAGCCTAATCTCGCGAACACCCGTGAGGCAATTCGTGAACTGATGGCTCAACAGGTCGACAGCATTATTCTGAATGTGCCTTTAAAGAGTGCCGATGCAGAATTGTTAGTGGAACAATATCAGCACCTCAACCTAATCTTCATTGATGTCCCTTCTAACAGCCAAGTGAACTATGTTTGCGGTGATCATGCGAAAGGAGCAAAACTGGCGGCTCAACATCTACTTGAGAGCGGACGAACGGACTTCCTGTTGATCACTGGCCCGAACGAATCCAGCGCCTCAAAGATTCGACATCAAAGTTGGTTAGCCGCGTTATCAGATGCAGAGAGTAAGGTGCAGTATCAATATCAAGGAAACTGGCAAGCAGAAAGTGGTTATCTTGGCGTTCGAGAAGCTGTCGCTAAACAAGCCGTATTTGATGCCGTGTTAGTGGCAAGTGATCAGATGGCATTGGGGGCTTTACGTGCACTGCAAGAACTGCAGATACCTGTCCCTGATAAGGTTGCTGTCGTCGGCTTTGATGGCATCGAGGACAGTGCGTTTTTTAATCCACCACTGACCACCATCAAACAAGACTTCACCACGATTGGTCGACAAGCTGTGGTACTTGCAGAGAAGCTCAACGCTAACTCACAAGATGCTTTACTGCAGCACCATATCGAAACAGCATTACTCCCAAGAGAAAGCAGCCAACCGAAGGTGACGGCTCACTATGAAAAACAAGAGATCGAGCAACTGCTAAAAAGGATTCAGACCCTTTTGCCAGAATCGACATAAAAGAAAAAGCGCTAGGGGGAGCTAGCGCTTTAAGACCAACTAAGTCCGTTTAGCCTGGTAGTTTTTTAAGCTATATCATGAGGATATAACCAATTTTTTTACTTAGGTAAATCAAAAAGCCTATTCTTTACGACTGCTTTGAGTCGTAAATTAAGTATAGTCACGTTCTGGTAATTAACCGGATTTTTTTAGGGATAATTTGGACAAACTTAACGTCAAATCGCAGTTCATAAATTTACTCACTAATCACAGATGAAATAGCTTTAGCAATCAACTTTCTAAGTAATTTATTTTTATCATCTAGATGCTTTGCCTTGCGATAGACAAGCTGTATATCAAAATCCGGAACATCGATAGGTGGTTTCACCGCCAGTAAAGTATCTTCGGTATCAATATCATTACGCGCCACGAGCCGAGGAACAATACACAACAACTCTCGACCACGAATTAATCGTTTTACTGTCAAGAAGTTACTTGAAGATATAGCGACTTTTCGACTGAAACCTAGCTCAGCCAATCGAATATCAACACCTGTTTTTAGAGCCCCCGCAGGAGAAACCAATGCATGTTCTACAGACACAAACTGATCTAAAGACATTGGTTGTTCAATAGATAAAACCGACTGATCGAACAAACACACATGTTGCTCTGTATACAAATGCTTTGTTCGATAAGGCTTTGGTACCTCACCAAAACTACCGATCGCGATATCGAGCTTAGCGTCTTCAAACACTTGTTGATAGTTGCTTCGATTGACATTGAATAACGTCACTTGAGAATAAGGCGAAGATTGCTTAATAAGATCAAACAACATTGGAGCGAACATCTGCTCTGCATAATCGGTAAGTCCGATCTTCCAAGTACCTTTATAGGTTGCTACATCAAACGATTTAGACAACAGTACTTCTGACTGAATGGTATTGAGTAAGGCATCGACGGTACTTGATAATTCAATCGCTCGGTCGGTCGCTTCCATCTTACTACCGACACGCTCAAACAAAGGGTCATCAAACAGCTTTCTCAGTCTTTGTAAGCTATGACTCATCGCTGATTGGCTGACATAACAACGTTCTGCCGCCTTACTCACACTGTTTGTTTTATACAGAGCTTGCAGTGCAATCAATAAGTTAAGGTCAATTCCTTTCCAGTTAAAATCAGCCACAAAACAATCCCATATTATTCATAGTTATAATTAAAACAATTAATTTGAATCATAGTTCAACTCCACCTAAATTACGCTAAACATTTATCTGGAATCGATCATGCTTTCAATTTTTAAAACCTTTTTCTGGCTTGGCTGGATTAGCTTTGGTGGACCAGCGGCACATATTGGCTACTTCCGTAAAACCTTTGTTGAGAAACTGAATTGGTTATCCGACGAAGAGTACGGGCAAATTGTCGCCCTCAGTCAATTTCTGCCGGGTCCAGGATCAAGTCAGGTTGGCTTCGCAGTTGGTTATAAAAAAGGTGGCTTAACCGGTGCGATTGCCGCATTTGTCGGCTTCACCTCCCCTTCTGTCATCCTAATGTTGATATTGGCCTTAGTGAGCAACCAGTTGTTGGAAGCACCGCTTTTCATTTCAATCATCCACGGACTTAAGCTACTCGCGGTCGTGGTTGTAGCTGACGCCACTTTCGGCATGTACAAAAACTTTTGCCAATCAAAGATAGCAACAGCACTGTGTGTGATCACCGCGATTGTTCTACTTTTGATTCCAGGAATCTGGCCTCAAGTCTTAGTACTTCTATTTGCAGCAATCATTGGCAGCAAGTTCTTAACCTCGCAAGACTTAAAAACAACGCCTTCGACACATAAGATATCCATAACGCCGCTTGTCATTTTTGTAGCACTATTGGTTGGTTTACCACTGTTTAGTGCATATTCTCAAGGCATCGAAGTGTTTGGTTTGTTCTACCAAGCAGGCAGCTTAGTATTCGGTGGCGGCCACGTAGTACTTCCTTTGCTGCAGAATGGTATTGGCGACCAACTGTCTCAAGATGCCTTCCTAACAGGCTATGCTGCTGCGCAAGCGGTTCCTGGCCCGATGTTTACATTAGCGACTTACCTCGGTTATGTATTAATGCCATCGGCACCGATTACAGGTGCACTGCTCGCAACAATTGCCGTGTTCTTACCGGGCTTCTTATTGCTACTGGGTGTACTGAAGAACTGGCAGGCAATTGCGAGTAAGCCTTTGGTGGCTGGTGCGCTTACAGGTGTGAATGCGGCTGTTGTAGGTTTATTACTTGCGGCTCTGTATCAACCGATCTTCACAAGTGCAGTGAGTAGCGGCTTAGATTTCGCTCTGATCATTGTTGGCGTGTGGTTATTGAAAACCGTGAAGATGCCGATTGTGGGTTTAGTTGGGGTATTCATGTTATTTGGTGCAATTACCGGCCTGGCAGCCTAAGTAATAATTGAGAGTAAGAGGTAGGGGAGCTAGTCGCTTACTTCTTACTTTAATCAAAAATCGTCATCTCAGCAGCAACTGTACAATGACAACTCCACTTAGCAAATCCAACACTCAAGTGCAGATCTCTTGGCCAAAACCTCAGTCTAATTATTTATCGTCCTTAAATCTTAAAATAGAGAGTATTCTCATCTCTCGCCTACCTCGTGATACGTTATCGAGTATCAAACCACAGAAAAAAGACATCACAGCGATCAAAGCTATTGAGCTAGACAATACAGCTGTAGGTAACCTTTCGACTAACCCTGTGTCAACGAAATCAACAATAACGGGAATGCCTAAGCTCAATGAAATAAGGCCCAACAATATCGAGAGCACGCCAAAGAAAAACATCGGTTTTACATCTCTCAGTAAGAACAAGATAAAATTTAGGATCTTGAAGCCATCACTCAATGTATTCAATTTGCTAGTGGTTCCTTCCGGCCTAGATTGGTACTGAGTTGAGACTTCTTTGATTGACATATTATGGTGTAACGCATGCACGGTGAGCTCTGTTTCTATTTGGAACCCATCGCTGAAGATAGGTGCGGTTTTGACAAATCGATGGCTCATAATTCGATAGCCAGAAAATACATCATTCAATTGTGCATTGAATGCTAAGTTAATCAGTGATGAAAACATCTTGTTGCCAAGGATATGTCCTTTAGGATATGCACCAGAAGAGCGCTCGCGACTTCCAATAATCATATCGAGCTTTTCATTATTTAATTGCTCGATCAACACCGGGCACACTGACGCATCGTAAGTGTCATCGCCATCAGCCATCACATAAACATCAGCCTCAACATCAGAGAACATCCGCCTCACGACTTCCCCTTTACCTTGGCGAGGTTCATGTCGCACAATCGCTCCAGCTTGTAACGCCTCATTGACCGTGTTGTCGGTCGAATTGTTGTCGTAAACATAAATGGATGCACCCGGTAAGGCTTGTTGAAAAGAGGTAACCGTTTCACCAATGGCTCCGGCTTCGTTATAGCATGGGAGTAATATTGCAATTTTCATACTATTCATGAACTTCCCCTTACCCTAAAGACCCGGTAACCACTTTCAATCTCATCGTGTATGACCTCCAACCAATCAGGCGTATCTGAACTATAGAGTTTATTAATAAGCGCTCCCTCTCCAGCTGATTTTTTTAAAATTAACAAGTGAGGATCGTTACCAACAACAATAACATCGACGTTTTTACCTATGATCTTTCGTTCAGCCAACACAAGATCTTCTTCCAACATCACCTCAATCAGAAACTGGTTACCAACAATATTTCGATGGTAAGGAGCAGCAATAATTCGATTATCCGTCTTTGCCAACACTGGAGCCCCCGTTTCGATCCCTGAGAGTATGGTGTGCGAATTGATATCGTTATCTTGTAGCACCTTATGGATCTTCAGCGATTGCTCCTTTTGATCAAGAGCAGTTGTAATTTCTTCGGTTGGCGACAACGCAAGAATGACAAAGGCGACCGCTAGTGGTGCTCCAGAAATAATAACGGTCGCTTTTATGATGGAGGAACGGATGTAATCTGCTGACTGAAGAATCACATATGCTTGCAGGGGAGCTGCTAGTACAAAACACAATCTCATGACTCTAATCTGCCAAAAGATCGCAAGGGCTAAATTGAACATAAAGATGAGATACAAAATTGTGCAGTGGTGGTTTTTACGCTTAAAAAATGGATACAAAGTGGCAGGAATCACGAGCAAAGCGTAATTCTCTATCGAGAAAAAACCATGACTTGCGACATATCTAACGACCGATTTCGCTTCTGTCACTTGGTCTAACCAATACACTTTAAGTATAGGAGGGTAATCAATTAACAACGCACTGCTGAGTGATGGATAAAGCACTGCCACTGGGATTAAAAATAAAACAGCAAGAAATACGAACAGAAAAACCTTTTGCAGCTGGCTTTTATCTTCACTCATTAATCGATGATAAACATTAACGAAAAGCCAACCACAGAAGAACAGGATGATGAGAGCAAATGATATTTCGTCGTACTTAAAAACAAAAAACTCATCGTAAGGCCGGTTTAATAAAACCGCACAAACCCCAAACAGAGCAGAACTCGCATACAGCTTAGAGATATAACCAAACCACTCATGGCGAACAAGACCGTAATACACGGTGTAAATCGCGAAGAAAATCATAAATAACAATACATTGTCTAACCCTGTCCACAAAGATAAAGACAACAAGATTGCTTGAGCATAAACACGCCATGATTGGCACAATTGGTTGTGATTTAACGGCGTCGAGGCTAAAAACAAGACAGCGAAGATAAGCTGAATATTATGATGATCAATAGAACCGGGTAAAAAATGGATAATTGAAGGCGAAGAAATCGCAAACATCATGCTAATAAAGCGATACTTGGCACCAAAGAGGTGGTCAGCTAAGTAAAAGCAAGACAGTGAAAAAAGCAGCAAGTAAAGCAGGGGGACAAGAGAGATGGATATTGTATAAGCAAGGTTATCATCAACGATAAACAATAGTGGAAAGGCAACAAGCGACAGAACGAGATCAGGAAAACGAGACCAATGAATAACAATGCCATCAGCGGCATTAAAATTATTCATTGGTTCTAGGTACCAATGACCAGTTGCCATCCAATCCTGAAATTGAACGAAACGCATATAGTCGTCATTGTCATTCAGGTTAAGAGCTGAAACACTCTCCCACTTGTAAATAAAGATCACTGTGGCACAAACTAGCCAGATGACAGAGATAACAATGATATCTTTATTAAAACTCTCACTTTTAGGCGACATGAATATCCTTTTCACTGAGCCAAGATTTAAACGACTATTGCTCCATCTCTCTCACTTCTGCTAACGCTCTATTTAAATTTTCATTCGCTACTTTGTAGTAAGATGATTTCTTATCGATAGCTTGCTGTAGGTAAGGAACTGCCTCATTGGGTTTTCCTTGTAGTATTAAGAAATAGCCGACATTATTCAAAGCTTCCGGCGCTTCCATATGCCTCATAAATACGTTGGTTGCTTTTTTTATATCCCCAGAGGCTAAATAAATAAGCGCTAAGTTATTCTGAGCTTTTTCATTATTCGGCTCTAATTCCAAAGCTGAACGCGTGTATTGATAGGCTTCCTTGTAGTTACCGTACATGTAATGAGAGTAACCCATATTCAATAAAGCTTTGACTGAACTTTTATCTATCGTCAGCGACTTTTTAAAGTACTCTTGTGCAATTTGATGCTTACCTTCAACATCTTCCAGTACACCAATCCCCATATAAGCCAATTCTGGAGACATGCTATCGACCTTCAAACTCGCCACTTCACTTTGGTTCAATGCTTGGTAGTTTTGGATAGTTTCACTGCTTTTTAAACGAACTTGGTCTGAATTAATCGCTTTAAAGAAATAACTACGTCCTTCATCTGTACGACGTTGTTTGGTGTATAGAACACCTAACTGCTCCAACACTTCTGTGTGGGCAGGGTTAAAATCTAGCGCAGCAAGGTAAGCTCTCTCGGCCAACGCATAATTACCACGAGACGAATGTATTTGCCCAATAGTGAACAGGGTTTTATCGTGAAATTCTTTCTCAGGAAAAGACAAAGAGCGTATATATTCATACAACGCCAAGTCGATATTATTGTCACGCAAAGCAATGTCACCGCGCATAATTGCTTCTTTTTCATTAAGCGGTGGATCATCGCTAGTCAAGGTATCGATTGGTTTACCTGAATACAGTTCCGCATCAAATTGGTTAGTTGGTTCATCAGAAGAAGCACAACCAAGTAGAAAAATTGGCAATAGTAGTACTAGTAGAAATTTATTGTATAACATCATAAACTTGCTCCCGGAGCACTTAATGCGTCCATTACGATCAGTAACCCTGGGCCGAGTGCAACAATGAAAAAACAAGGCCAAATAAATATCAGCATAGGGAATAACATTTTAGTCGGTATTTTCGCCGCGATCTCTTCTGCGGCTTGCTGACGCTTATCTCTAAAATCTTCGGTATAGTCACGAAGCGTTTGCGCTAAACTTCCGCCCATTCTCGATGCATGAGAAAGCAAAGAAACCAAGCCTTCCAATTCGACTAAACCGGTTCGTTCGATAAGCTGTCTAAGCGCATCAGGCATAGTGACGCCCGCTTGAATTTTAGCAAACACAGTCTCTAGTTCATCCGCAAGTTCAGGCTGAGATATATAAAGCTCTGATGCAACACGTCCAAGAGCCGCATTAAAGCCAAGCCCTGATTCAGTACATACCACAAGAAGATCAAGCGCATCAGGGACGCCGTTTCTGATTTTTTTCTGCCGCTCTTTTTGTAGCTTACTGAGAATAATATTAGGTGTGAATGTACCAAGAAAAACACAGGTCATGATGAGTAAATTATTATAATCTCCGCCCAACGCTATGTAATAAACCATAAAGCCCGCGACAATACCGATTAAGCTAGATAAAACCTTCAGCGCATAGAAAACCGATAACGCACTCTTCTCATGGAACCCGGCATGCATCAGCTTTTCCGAGTAAGTTTCATTATCTTTTTTATTACCTTTACTTATAAAAGGGCTTAATGATTCTAACGTATTGGAGAAGTCGTATGGTTTTCTGCCAGTCGGTGCCCCGTCTTCTGATATCTGTCTCAATTTCTTGTCCAAAGGAGAACGAGCTCCTAAAAATAGAAATCCAAGCGTGAGTGTTAACAAGACTGTTGTAAGCAAAATCATCGAATAGATAACCACCTGAGAGCTAACTCCAAAGTCTGCTAACATCTGCTTCCAAACTTCAATATTTAATAATTCCATAGGTTAAATCTCTATGCTGATGATCTTTTTAATCCACAAGGCTCCGATAGCCAAAAGAACAATACCGACACTGACCATGGATAGGCCGCGAGGATCTTTATAGAGTGGCTCTATATACTCGGGGCTAGCGACCCTTAAGGCGAAGAACAAACCAAATGGGGATAACGTTAAGATCCATGCGGATAAACGACTTTCAGCAGAGAGCGTTTTGATTTTCCTTTCCAGTTTAAAACGCGCTCTAAGTACTTCAGATACCTTTTGCAGGTTTTCAGATAGGTTACCCCCAGTCTCTTTTTGCAACATTACAGCACTAGAAAATGCCAACATTGAGACGGTTGGTACTCGTTCTGTCATCTGTAGAATCGCTAAGCGTAAGTCATAACCATAGTTAAGTAGGTTATAGGTATTTTTAAATTCAATACCTATTGGATCTGGAAGTTCTTCGCCAACTTCATTGAATGATTGAACGAGCGGTTGTCCTGCTTGCAATGCGCGTCGAATAATATCTAAAGCCTCAGGAAGTTGTTCCTCAAATCGAGCCATTCGGTAAGTCACTCGATTTTGCACAAATAGATAGGCGATAACCCAAACAAAAATGAACGCCCCCACACTGATGAACCATACTTGGTTGGTCATTATCGATATCAATGAGAGCAATACAGCGCAAAGAGAAACAATAAGTAAGAACCGGCTTAACGCCACTTTCATACCGGCTAGTTCCAACATTTTTTTCAAGCCACCGAAGAAAGAGATAACGATGAGCTTACGATCTAACGGGGACAGTTCTTTGTTATAGTGTTCTTTGAGTAATGACAAACTCTCTGCATCGATATTACGTTGTGTCTCTTTTAAGCGGCGAGACAACTCTTTATGTTTCGCTTTCTTGCCCGCAGCAGGTAACAACAACGCCTGAGAAATAAAAAGTACTGCGATAAACAATAGGGCTAAAGAAACGCTTACATTATCCATATTCCCTCCTTAACCTTTGGTCTCACTAAAGAGCTCGAAAGGCAGGTCGAGTCCACGTTTGACTAACTGGTCATGGTATTGGGGCACAACCCCTGTTGCAGTGAAATAACCGATAATATTGCCATCTTCATCAATACCTTTACGTTGAAAACGGAATATTTCCGACATCGTAATCACCTCACCTTCCATGCCGTTAATCTCTTGGATACTCACCATACGACGCTTACCATCTTCTTGGCGCTCCATTTGAACAACAAGGTGGATAGCCGAAGCAATTTGAGCTCGTAAGTTTTTGGTTGATATGTTCCACCCTGCTATCGAGAACATGTTTTCGACACGACTTAAGGCATCACGAGGGGTATTCGCGTGAATGGTAGCAAGAGATCCATCATGACCGGTATTCATCGCCGCTAGCATGTCAACGGCTTCGCTACCACGTACCTCCCCAACCACGATTCGATCAGGTCGCATACGCAAGGTATTTTTAACCAATTCGCGCTGGCTGATTTCTCCCTTCCCTTCTAGGTTCGCAGGACGGGTTTCTAGGCGAATGACATGTGGTTGTTGCAGTTGTAATTCTGCCGAGTCTTCTATGGTAATAATTCTTTGGTCTCGCGGAATGAAACCAGAAAAGATATTCAGTGTGGTTGTTTTCCCTGACCCCGTCCCTCCTGAAATCAAGATATTCAGCTCACCTTTCACCGCAGCCTCTACAAATTTAGCCATCTGAGGCGAGACTGAGTCGTAACCAATTAAGTTATCCATTGTCAAACGATCGACGGCAAAACGACGAATCGAAACGGAAGGGCCATCGAGTGCGAGAGGCGGGATAATCGCATTAACACGGGAACCATCAACTAAGCGGGCATCTACCATAGGTGATGCTTCATCTATACGACGACCAACCTGACTGACGATACGATCAATAATGTTTCTTAAATGGCGGTCATCAAGAAAAGTATAGGGCGTTTTTTCTAGTTTACCCCTTCGCTCAACGTAAACACTTTTTGGGCCGTTGACTAATATATCCGACACAGTTTGATCTGCTAATAAGGGCTCCAACGGACCAAGACCAAAAACTTCATCTTCTATCTGTTTGATGACCCGTTTACGACCTTCTGCACTGAGTGCATGACTACCATCATCAGCCATCAACTGAACGATAGCTTCATGCAAATCTAGCTTAGCGCGCTCTTTCTCCAAGCTAGAAAGTAATCCTAAGTCTAACGTTTCAAGCAACTGCTTGTGAAAGAAGTGTTTGATTGATAATTCTTGCTCCAGTACTTTTCGAGCTTCATCGATCGCTTTCTCCTTTTCAACGCTCGCTTCTGTCCGAGAGTGACTGGACGTCTCAGCACTTGATAAACGTTCAACAGGATTGGCATCTTCTGAATCATGCGAAATCTGTTCTACTTTTTTTTCAAACTCTGGATTTACATTTTTTCGTTTAAAGAACATCACAATCCCTCGTGTTTACTTTTCATCAACCCATTATGAAAACAACTTTTTCAGCCACCCTTTCTCTTCCTGCTCTGGTGGTGAAAGAACATGAGATAAGTCGATGATAGAGCGAGTAATAGAGCTTTTCTTCCTAGACTGAACTAACGGCTGCCCCAAATTGGCACTCTCTAGCGCGACTTTAAAATCGTTAGGCATAAGGTGTATGTCATGATTGCCCACCGCCTGCTCAATGTCTTTTAGCTTAATTGAATGTCGCTTTTCATAACGGTTGAGAATGACCTCTATTGAGTCACTTTGTAAGCCGTATTCAAACTTCAGAGACTTAATTAGCCGGCTCGTGTTTTTTACTGACACTAAGCTCTGTTGCAAAACCAAAAGTACTTTAGTCGCGGGTGATATTGCTGATGCAAACACGTGATCTAATCCTCTAGATAGGTCAATGATCACATAAGGGTAGAAACGACGCAGAATTGGAAGTAATCTGCCAATTTTCTGAGCCTGCTCGAAGTCATCAGCATTATTTTCATGTTTAAAGCTTAGAACATGGAGGCCTGATTCGTGTTTATTTACCAAAGAGCCCAAAGACATTTCATCCAAGTCATTAGAACTGTTGATCGCATCCGAAACACTATAAGTCGGTGCTATGTTCAAATAATCTGGAATCACGCCAAATTGAAGGTCGATATCGAGTAAAAGAACTTCGTTAGGGTGTTGAATAGCTATCTCAATGGCAGTATTCAACGCCAAGGTGGTTGCTCCCATCCCTCCTTTGGTATTCAAAAACAAGATAAACTCCCCGTAACTGGAGTTCTCAAGTTTTTCGGAAGCGGTTTTCTTCAATAATGGAAGTAAGTCCGATAGAGTCACATGGTGAGACAAAAAATCTGATGCCCCTAAGCGAAGTGCGATTTTTAGTGACCCATTATCACTTTCATCACCTAGTACAACTAAAGACAAATCCTTGTCTTCTAAAGACAAATCATACCCTTGCAACTCAACCATTTTTTGCGCCCAATTCCCATTAGCTTCAACGAAAATAAGCTCTGGAACATCTGCACTTTTTAAGTATTCTTCACTCATTGCCCCAAGAGAAAATGACGTTACATGAACATTTCGGCATTTTTTTAGCTCTTGACTCATATGCGAATGAAAGGCGTCAGTGCTATAGACTAACCAAACCTTTAGGTTCGTTCTTAAACGCGTCATATCTTTATCGTTTTCATTAGGCGTTATTTTGATCGCTTCCCCCATACATTCATCTCCTTTAAATAACCGCTTATGGGCACCGACTCTTGATGTCAGTGCCAGCTTCAGCCCTCACTACCCCCAAGCTTTCTGCGGGTAGTATTGTCTCAAACGCAGGGGCTGCAAGAAATCCATTCTCTCCTAGAAAGCTTAGGTTACTGATTAACTGAATGCCATAACCCGTAGCCCTAGAACGCACAAATTTAATGGTGCCAAATCCAGGCTCAGTCTCATAACCAGACGTAATTTCACTACCGCTCGCGTCTAAGTAAGCCACTTCTAAGTTCGCATTAGTAAACCCAACAAGAGGAATATCATCCACCACCATTCCCGCAATATTGTCTCTATCAAGAACGGAGCATACCGTCGCTAACCTAGCTGCCTTCCTAGTCGCTTCGCTGACCATTTGCAGCGAAAATACATACGCACCTAACGCTAAAATGAGAAACAACAACAAAAAAACAAACCCCGAGACAATGGTAAATTCAATGATGGCAAGCCCTTTGATACGCCTGTTAAACCTTTTCATCACAGTACCCTCATCACTGAAGTGACACTTAACGGAATAGAAAAACTTGTGGCAGATAAAGGAATAGATAAAAACAACGGCACATAGTCATATGTCACGCTGACTCGCACATAACTGTCAATAGAGGGTGGTGTTACTGTTACATCTGCAGTCGTCAATGTAGACAATACTGCTGTCCCAACGCTGCTCTGACCATAAACCACCACATTTTGAATCTCTAACGTTGGTGCAATAGTGCCACCTTTGGTATCGTAAACCTCACTAACTGCATATCGTGCGCCATTTTGTACAGACTTAGAGATAACATTGTAGTGAATCAGAACATTGCCAAGCTCGATCACCAAACCCAAAAAAAACAGTAATACAGGGGTCGCAATGGCCATCTCTACAGCAGCAAAACCACGTTGATGTTTATTAGATAGCATCATAATCACGACTCCCCACTATCAGGATCCTTATACAGAACAATCTTGTAAGCTCCTTCGGTTGTCGATTGACTACTACCAGAGCCACCAGTGACACTGCAAGAATGTATAAACTCACCAAAAACGGCAGGTGTACCTGAGTTGTTAGTTGGTGCTTTTTGCAACAAGAAAAAGCAGCCTATTTTATTCACTGTAAAGTCGGTAGAGCCGCCACTTTTACCCGAGCAGTCCACCATAGGGATAGGTAAAATACGACGCCAAGCCACACCATTAGATGCGCACCCAGAACCACCACTTGCTATGCAGGCGTTGGTATCTGACTCATATTGAGCATAGGTATAACTTCCATCAGAATCGATCTCTCCCGTACCGGCATCAATCGTGATTTCATTGGTAGGTTCTGTGGTTACATAATCTGAAGGGTAATCGGATGCCGATAAGCCACCACCATACTCACCAAAACGAGTATTCAAACCATCGCCTGTGGGGCCAACTGTGCCACCTGGCTTAGTTGTTATGTCTTCACCAATTTTAATTGGCTGATCATAACTACCACCTAAGCCTTCTTTGATTGTGTTACCACCAGAACCAAAGTCCAACAGGTGATAATTACCATTACCCATTTCAGATAAGCTACTGTCTCCCACTTTCAAGGCATGAACAGTCCCTATCTCATAACCAAACACACTGGTTATCTCTTCACCAGTTTCATCATGAAAGCCGTCTTCTGGAGAAATATCGTTATCCGAAGTGCCATCACCAATACACACTCCAATGGGTACAACATTATTATAAGCGAGGCCTGAACTAGGGCCCGCAACAGCACTTGCCGATACCACTTTTTCAAGA
The DNA here is from genome assembly GCF_014164465.1 of Vibrio sp. SG41-7. Taxonomy (NCBI): domain Bacteria; kingdom Pseudomonadati; phylum Pseudomonadota; class Gammaproteobacteria; order Vibrionales; family Vibrionaceae; genus Vibrio; species Vibrio sp. SG41-7. Next base: position 69,951 of record NZ_JACJFF010000014.1, read on the forward strand.
CCAAACAGTTGAATAAAAAATTCATCCATCTCTAGTGCATCCACGCGAACACGCACATACACATCATCAGTTGAATCGAACGTCGCCGTGCCTGTAAAATCCTTCGGATCATTCGAATAATCAATACTTATAGAAGCTGTCGAGAAATCAATTTCTTGGTTCCCTGTTGAAGCCGCCATAGCATTGAGTGCCGTACCGACTTCCGCGTCTACAGCGTCTTTATCTTTACTATTGTCTAATATGGTTGCAGCAGCCAGCGTTGCAGAATCAACTGCATTTTGTAAGCGCGTTTTATTTACAACCATATGGTTTATGTCTACAGCTAGCGCTGAGACAGCTAAAAAAACCAACAAGGCAGCAGTAATCATCACTGCAACTAAGCCTTGTTGTTTTTTAGGGCTTTGTGATACTCGATACAACATAGGAGTACCTCCAGATTTAGTTAAAATCTTCTAAGATCTGGCTACTACTTCCGGACAGATCGTTTTCACCTCTGCCAACATATTTGTCGTAACCAGTCTGCATCCGCTCCCCTGTACCATCAGGTACTTCGAGTAAATTCTCTTGGGTAGCATTAGGGTTATACGTTTGCTCTGTTTTCACTAGTGCTACCGAGTGCCCTAAACGAGCATCGTTCGCACAGCCAACTAATAACATTGCGAGAAAGATCATCATTATTTTAGTCATATCTATCCCCTTATAAATCATGCCCAAATGAGCCTTCGCTACCACCATCAGTCGGTGATATATCCTGTGACGCTTGAGATTGCTCTGAATCAGATTCAGACGGTTCAGCTATGTAAGCGCCTCGACCCAATAAGTAATATTCCAAGTCATTAGGGTCAACAAAAGCATCTGTGGGTAAGGTCACTTTGCTTCTATCAATAGGCTTTGCCAACCTTGGAGTTACTAAGATTACTAATTCAGTTTCTCCAGATATGTACTCTTGACTGTTAAAAAGTTGGCCTAAAATCGGCACATCTCCAAAACCTGGCATCTTGTTACTGATGTCCCTAACATTTTCACTCAACAACCCCGCAATACCAATAGTTTGCCCATCAGCTAGCTCCAGTGTTGATGACGCACTACGCCGAGTAATAGGTGGGATAAAATAAGTAGCATTGGTGGTACCCGGGTCAATGGTCAATGAGCTGGTATTGGCTATCTCACTAACATCAACGGCTAGATTTAAATTGATTTTCTTATCACTGAGTACCGTCGGTATAAATTTAAGCCCTACACCGTATTCTTTGTATTCTATGGTAATGCCATCTTCGTCTGGCACAGGGATAGGAAATTCACCACCGGCTAAAAACTCAGCCTTAGAACCACTTAATGCGGTTAAGTTCGGTTCAGCCAATACCTTAGCAACCCCGTTTTGTTTTGCTACGTCCAATGCGAAAGTAAACAGAGTATTACTATCAATGAAAGACCCTAATATGCCGTAGTCCGTCGACGTAGGAATATTGAAGATAGGCGTAGCCCCTAATACTCCGGCAGGTACAGAAGACGCCCCCCAAGAAAAGTCAGATCCACTGGTTTGGAAAAAATGGAAGTTCGCATCAAACTTTCTCACTAAGCTTCTTTGAACCTCGGCAACCGTCACCTCTAACATAACCTGTTGCGCGCCACCTATAGACATCAGGTTGATAACACCTGTCGCATCGGCTTGCTCACTGCCACTTTCATTAGATTTATCGGCGGTTTGCCCTGATGAATAAGTTTCCGCGATTCTCATCGCCACATTCATTTGTTGCTGGTTACTGACCTGGCCACTCAACAATAAGCGATTCTGAGCACTGTGTACTTCAATAGTTTCATCCGGAAGAAACTCATACAATTTAGCTTTGAGGCTATTAAGATCATGAGTAACCTCGATGTTAATAGACTCGATCAACTGACCTCGTGAATCCCAAGCCATCAGGTTTGTCGCACCTAATTTTTTACCAATTAAAAACAGTTCATTTGACTTTAAAATTACAATATCTAAGACTTCAGGATCACCAAGAGAAACCTTCGCCGCTTTTCCCGACAGCACCACATGCGTAGATTTATGATGTGGAACCGTGACTGTTTTTCCTGTCTGTAATGCCGCAACACTGGCCGTCGAAAAACAAATCAGGCTCAAAACACACGCAATTAATATTTTCATATTTCACCTCAATCCTTGACGCGCACATTAGATGTTTCTGTACCTTTGATAATGGTGACACTTGGTCTAGGCACATATCGACGAACCACTTTTTTCTCTACTTCGTGTGGGTTTCTCAAAGTCAGCTGAATGCTGCCTTTACTTTTAGCCGTGAGAAGTTTCTCGGCCTCTTTCGGCGTCATCTCAAGAGTTACCGCTCGTACAATAATCGGACTGTTTTCTTTCGTTTTAGCTGTTTGGTCTACAGCCAAAACCTTAATATCTTTAAGAACGGTTTGAGTCGCTGCAGAATTTTTTCCGTAAGAAATGGTATTGAGAATATCAACCTTATTACCCGGTAATAAGAACCCCGCCACACCAATAACATCATCAACACGTATCGTTACCGCACGTTTATTTTCAGGGATAAGAGCGGCAAGTGTTGACCCTTCTCCTGGTACAGTAAATCGTAACTTGTGAAGCACCTCTCCGGCATAGATAGTATTCGCAACAACCTTGCCAATCAGGTCCGCTTTATCCGAATAGTTATTTTCATTAATCCAGTCAACTTCCATCAACCTGGTGGTTAAAAACTGATCCTCGATAATGGTTCCGGCTTCAATTTCTTGTGATGCGACAACAACGGGGCGACGCTCGACCGTTTCAACTTCAACGGTTGGCTGAACTTGATCATCCATCCACTGCTTAGCAAAAAATACAGCCGCTAAGCCGAATACTACGGACAGTAAAAACAGTAGGAAAACTTGACTCTTATTCATTATTCTCTTCCTCGTGTCCATCAGAGGTAAAATAGACTTCCCATGCCATGGAAAGAATATCGAATGTGATAACAGGTGGGAGTTGCTCAAACGAAAGAATGTCTTTGCTTATACCAACGAGATCTTTCGGTAAACAAGGGAAAAGTGGCACCTTAAGAAGCGTGTGCATTTGAGACAAACGCTCAAAGAAACCATCTTGAAGCTCCATCTCTTTTTCAGCGACGACGCTCATCCATAAAGCTTCATAATCTCGCTGACTCAGCGGCTTGAATTCAATTTTGTAACCTAAACGACGTAAAAATGCAGGGTCGCTTATTTTCTTGGGATTTAGATTGGTAGAAAAGGCAAGCGTTAGAACAAACGGCATCGTGATTTGCTGGCCGTTAGGTAGCGATAAATAATCGAAGGAATATTCCATCGGTACAATCCAACGGTTAAGAAGCGCATCCACAGGCATGGGCTGTCGACCAAGGTCATCAATGATAAAAATCCCATTATTCGCCATCATTTGCACTGGAGCTAACCAGACACGACTGTTCTCAGAATGATTAACTTCAAGCATATCCATAGTGAGCTCTCCACCCACCTGGATATTTGGCCTTTCACAATTAAGCCAGCGCTTGTCGTATTGATCTTTGAGGGAGATACTTTGATCGCTACCGTTACTGTCTAACGGTTTATGATGTTGTGCAGAAAACACCTTGATAATGTTACCTAAGGCATAGACTGCATAAGGAATGAAAACAGACGTATGCAGCGCATTGACAATACGTGAAGCTACAAATGTTTTACCCGTCCCCGCATGCCCATACAGCAACAAAGCTCGTCCCGAATTGATTGCTGGCCCCAATACCGAAATCATTTTATCGACACCATAGACATCATTCAGTGCTGCTTCGACATGTGGCCGAGTCACTAGCTCTGCTCTTAGATCCTGCTGCTTTACCACATCACTATATTGAGCAAGTGAAACGGGGGCAGGACCTAAATAAGCATCACGTTTAAAGGCAAGATCAGCTTCTTCAAGTCCTTTCTCTGAAAGGGAATAGCGAACGTGACTATGAGATGCAGATGAGAGAGAAAGGTTAGAGGTTGGTTGAAAAACTTCAATCAATGACTTTGTTCTCAACACAGCCAACGCACTTTCAACAATATGTGTCACAACACACAAATAGTTAGAAAGCTCTAAAACATCCGACTTGGGGTAGGCTGACAGGTGCTTCAACACAAGGTTTTCTATAACAACTTCAGGAACACCCAGCATATCAATAGATGTAGGAACGGCTGGGGCTGATATTTGAGGCTTCAAAGTTGTTGGAGCAGTACGCCCTATAATATCCATATATTATTCCTCTCCACAAAGCTAACCAACAACAGATTTAAGTAAAGTAGCTATACATCGCCAATCCCATGACAACAGAGGGTGCAAAAGGCATCGTCACCTTATTTGAATACCTAGCGTGAAAACTCGCACTTTCATCTAATACAGGAGCTACTCCACCAAGCACAATTAGCTTATTTTCAAAATAACCTTTGATACTAAGATTGTTCGAGTTGGAAAAGTTATATAGCAGGTAGAAAGTCCCGATAACTCCAGCAGAAAGTAAGATAAAGTACGACGCACCAAGTAACTGTCCCCACCCGAGATACATCCCCACAATACCCAATAACTTCACATCTCCTGCAGACATAGCTCTTAAAAAATATAAGAATAATCCAAAACAAAAAAACACTACGAATCCAACGAAGGACATTAAGAAAACATCAAAGGAGTAATTGCGGTTAAACATTGATAAAAAATACACAAACAAAAACAGTATCAATATTTTGTTTGGTATACGATGTTTCTCAACATCGTATACCGAAACTGCAATTAGCAATGCCCAAAAAACTGAAGGCTCATTAATCATATATAAAATTCACACACTCGATATGATACTCTGGAATTTACTAAGTAAGGCCGCTGCCATCCCAGAAAAAACCAATCCAACAGCAAGAACGAGCGAGGCTGCACCGATCACATACTCAGTAGTTGTAAGTCCTTTTTGTTGTCCAATTTTTTTCTTATCCATGACGCTATCAACTACGGGGTGCCGACATTGGCAACAATGGTGTTTAATTTGGTTGCTAGAGTAGTGCCCAATCCAGAGAATACCGTGGTTAAACCTAACACTAATAATGCTGCACCGATTACGTACTCGATAACAGTCAACCCTTCTTCATCTTTCATGAATTCTTTACAATTATTCAAAAACTTATCCATGAGAACCTCTCCTTGATTTTAGTATCAGGCTTTGTTTACCTGTAAACTAAATCTAGAGGTGAGAGATATATTCGGTTAGGATTTTCTTGCCATTCACTTGCACTTTTTTGTGGTACTTCTAATCTAATTGTTACGTATAGTAATTTAGCTAATTTTAAACCCACATTTAAATATGAAATAGAGTTGGTATTTATATGAAAGTAGTAACACCTTTATTATCAGATAAGGATAGTGACTTTAACGCTGTTATTGTCAATAAAATAAGCCACTACTTTCCTATTGAAAACTTTGGACAAGATATATCTATAATCAGTAACTTAGATGTAAGGTTAGTGTTTTTCATATTGAATAAGCCAGATAAACTTCAACTACTTACAATGGCGTTATCTATTTGCGAGAACCTAAATAAAAGAATAGTCATTATTTGCTCAGACCCGTTACCTAATATCGTTCGAAATCATAAGAATATATTTTTTATTATCGAAACAAACAGTAAACATCTGACCAGTAAGTTAGAAGAACTACAACGTAAAACGCAACATATCTTCGAGCCTCACTTTGATCTCGACCGAGATACAAACAACAACAATCAATTACCTGCAAAGTTGTTTACCTCTGAAGTCGTTAACTTTGTTATGGACAACATCAACAAAGAAATCAGAGAAACAGAAATCGCAGAAAAGTGTCATTGTTCAACAACCTACTTTTCTAAGAAGTTTCATCTACACTTTGGGGTAAGCTTTAGAGACTTTGTATGCGATAAACGAATCCTGTTAGCCAAAAAGTTAATCGAAGCCGATACCGAATCAAAAATCGCTGTTATTTCTTACCAATGTGGATACAAGGATGTGTCGTATTTTTCAAGAATCTTTAAGAAAAGGACCGGAGTAACACCCGCAAGTTACAGACGTGCCTGCACGGATAACAGAAAACGCTAATTTTACTCCCTAAAAGAAAAAATCATGGTACATTTAACATGATTTTAACAAAAATAACTTAGCGAAAAACATGGAGTTAGACAATGATTCAGCCTAACGAGTTTAGCCAAGAAAAAGCAACAGCTCTCCCTACACCCAATGACATGATTTTAAAATGGGCAGAAGAACGCCCAGATGAAGTCTATTTAAAACAAATAATTAACCGCCAATTTGTTGAATTCACTTATAAAGAAGTGGCCGACAAAGCACTAAAACTGGCGTCAGCATTAGAAGGACTCGGAGCCCAACCCGGCGATCGAGTCGCTCTCGTTTCAAAAAACTGTGCAGAGTGGTTTATCTGTGATCTTGCCATGATGTTAGGAGATTTTGTCAGCGTCCCAATCTTTCCAACAGCGGGTGCAGACACCATTCAATACTGTATTGAACACAGTGAAAGTAAGATCGTAATTGCAGGTAAGCTTGATGATCCTGCAGCGACTCAAAAAGTAATCGATGATAATCCGAGCTTAGTCAGTATCTCGCTACCCTACGATACCGCTGCGAAGTGCCAACATACATTTGAGCAGCTCATAGAGACACATGAACCCTCAACCAAACGACCTCAACATCACGATGATAAGCTAATGTCACTTGTGTATACGTCAGGCACCTCTGGGCTGCCAAAAGGCGCAATGCTCACGTACGGTGCCTTTACATGGTCAGTTCAAAGGTTAATAGATCACATTGGTATCCAACCAGGTGACCGTCTGTTTTCTTATCTGCCACTTGCTCATATCACCGAACGAGTGTACATCTTTGGTTCTTCCGTAATGGGCGGAGTGGTCACAGCTTTCCCTGAATCTTTAGACACGTTTATTGACGATGTGAAAATGCACCGTCCAACCTTGTTTATTTCAGTTCCTCGCTTATGGACTCTATTCCAACAACGAATCCAGGATAAGCTGCCACAGAAAAAACTGAACTTCTTACTTAAAATTCCATTTGTAAATAACATCATTAAGAAGAAACTGGCTGACGGTCTGGGTTTAGACCAAGCGCGTGTTCTCGGCTGTGGCTCAGCTCCGGTATCACCAGCTCTACTTGCATGGTATGAGAGTGTTGGCCTACACATTACCGAAGCTTGGGGAATGACTGAGTCTTTCGCCTACAGCACGATTAACCACCCGTTTAGAGCAGACAAAATTGGTACTGTAGGTAATGCAGGTCCGGGCATTGAACTCAAAATTGCAGAAGACGAAGAGATTTTAGTTCGAAGCAAAGGCATGTTCTCTGGTTATTACAAAAATGATATTGCGACTCAAGAGTCTTTTGACTCAGAAGGTTGGCTACATACGGGTGATATTGGTGATATTGACAGCGAAGGCTATTTAACGATTCGTGGACGTAAGAAAGATACCTTTAAAACTGCTAAAGGTAAGTTTGTTGCTCCCGTTCCAATCGAGAACAAACTCTTTGAATACAGCCGCGTAGAAATGATGTGTTTGATAGGCTTAGGCTTACCTGGCCCTATCCTGCTCGTGGTACCGCATGACTTCCCTAATTTTGATAGGGCTCGTTACGAAAGAACAAGCAAACGCGTCATTGAAAAAATGAACGAACAGTTAGCTTCGCATGAGAAGATCAAAGGCGTACTGATGATTAAGGAACCATGGAGCATCGATAATGGTGTTCTTACTCCAACTCTAAAGATAAAACGACATATCCTTGAGCAGAAATACCATGAAGTCGGTCATAACTGGCCGAAAGATAAATTGGTAGTTTGGGAAGAGTAATCAAAATCAAGAAGGAGCCAGTACGGCTCCTTTTTTGTAAGCTCAACTTATAGGTATTTAGTGTAATCAGCCCCATCATTGCTCCCATTGTCCAGACCGATGTCCTCCCTCATTCGACTGCTCAGCGATTCCGAACTAATAACTTGTCTCGATTTAGCCGTCTTACTCATCTTGGTTTTATCATTAACTTTAAGCATCTGATTAACAAATCTGCCGACCCAACAGGTTATTGTTTTCATTTTATCTCTCTTGTATTCCTTGTTTATTTGTCGCTATTATGGAAATAACCTGTTCGATAAGCGAACAACCATTGTTAACAAGGACTATAAGCTGAGATTATGGACAATAGACTGCGTCACCTTTCAGGTCTCCGTTACTTTGAAGTTGCAGCACGCTTAAATAGCTACAGTAAAGCTGCTGAAGAACTGTTTGTTAGCCAAGCAGCCGTCAGCCAAAAGATCCGCCAGCTAGAAGAACAGCTTGGATGTAAGCTTTTTATTCGTAAAGGACGCGTAATGGCCTTAACACAAGAAGGACGCACCCTTTTCAAGCATGTCTCGGACGGATTCGAAGAGATAATCGTAGGATTAAATAAGATCCAATCAGAGCCCCTTCAAGGCGTTCTTGTTGTTAGCAGCCCTCCTTCATTTGCTTCCCGCTGGCTGCTGCCGAGGCTTTGGAAATTCTCAGTCAAACACCCTGAGATTCCAATCAAGATCCTTACAGGCTGCGACACACCAAATTTAAAACATGGCGAGATTGATGTGGCTATTCGACAAGGCGAAGATCTATGCGTTGAAGAAGGCTTGACTCTTGAGATGCTAATCAACGAACCGGTTTACCCTTTTTGTTCCCCTGAACTCTCAAACTCTTTGAACTTCACATCACCTGAACAACTCCTCAAATGTTGGCTGATTCAGTTTGATAGCGGTTGTTTCCCGTGGGAGGAATGGTTTAGGCAAGCAAACATATCGACTCAAAGCAGCACCATTCAGTGGATGGAAGTCGGTACCTTTGATATGGGGTTAACGACTGTCATGGCGGGACATGGGGTTTGCTTGGCAACAGACAGCTTAGCTGGTGACTTCATCGAACGCGGCTTGCTAGTGAAGCCCTTTGATATAGGCATGATACCTGGGGTTCAAGTCAACCTATGCTTTGACCCTAACTCCCCGAGAGAAGAGCGTATTACCGCGTTCACCAATTGGTTGCACGAAGAAGTAAACGAGCTATTGGATAATTAGATCTCACCTACTAATTTCTTAAACAAGGAATAGGCTTAAATAAGCAATGAGCATAACTCAACATAGAGCGGCAACGTAAACCTCCCGACACCGACAAACTATGTTGAGTTAAAGCAACGTCGAGTAAAAGCTACGCTGTCTTGAATCACTCCCAAAATGACTTCTTCAGTTCTTTCTCGACTTGTTCCAACGTAATCCCGACATCTCTCAGTAAATAATCGGGTAGCTCAGACAGTTGCTTTCTGGTTCTACGATTTTGAAAGTACAGGCCTAATTTAGAATAGAATCCCTTAACTGATAACGATGATAAGAATAATTGGTTAGTCCTTGATGTCGCTGTTATCGTGTTCATAGCCTTTCTCCTGTTGATCTTTCGCTTTGTTATGGTCAATAATCGAGCAACATCGACAAACGATAGATACTGACATTCAGTTAAGGAAAACTAATGTGAGAGAACGAACTCCACCATTTCAAGGGATCTATTACTTTTACACTGCAGCTGAAACTGGCAGTTTTAAACTTGCGGCAGAAAAGCTATTTGTCACGGCGGCTGCCGTCAGCCAACAAATTCGCCAACTTGAAGAGTGGTTAGGTGCAGACTTGTTTATTCGTCAGCACCGAAAAATAGTACTCACTCATGAAGGTGAAGTGCTTTACCTGCAAGCTAAGAAAGGCTTTGCCCACATTCAAGATGGTGTGAGGCGAATTAACCAAGACCCAAATCCCACTCAACTGTCTATTTCGACCGTGCCATCATTTGCCCAACACTGGTTGGTGCCTAGAATTGGTGACTTTCGCGATCGCCACCCTGATCTATCCATGTTGATTGAACCAACCAATAAGCTCGTGACGTTTGAAGATTCTAATGTCGATGTCTGCGTTCGATATGGTCATGGTAGTTATCCAAACATTGAATCGCGTTGGTTAATGGACGAAGTGGTTTACCCTGTCTGCCACCCTATCTATCAAGAGAAGCATGGTATTTATGACATCGACGATCTACACAAAGCAGAGCTAATTGAAGACCGCTGGCCTGATATGGATTGGAATTTATGGTTAGATGTTGTTGGAGCAAAGGCAGGACGTTCATCACTGCAATTTGATGGTTCGCATTTTGTTTTAGAAGGCGCGCTATCCGTTCAAGGTGTCGCACTGGTTAAGCACAGCTTGGTTTATCGGTATTTACAGGAAAAGAAGCTCGTTCGGATAGGTAACATCGCACTTAAGCCCAAATACAACTATTTCCTATGTGCGCCAGCGGGATATTTTCATCGTGAGAAAATCAAACGCTTTGAAGCTTGGATGCAAAGTCAGGTTCAGTTGTTTGGAAATAAAGGTCGAGAAGAACTTTCTATTATCGAGACAAATTACGAGCTTAAATGGTCTGATAATTCATAAAGCGAAACTGATATACTGGGCTCAAATAAATGGCGAGAACATCTCATGACACAAGAAAATAACCCACTTCACGGTATCACATTGCAGAAGCTACTGACTGAATTGGTTGAGCATTACGGTTGGGAAGAGTTGAGTTACATGGTGAACATCAACTGTTTCAAAAAAGACCCAAGCATTAAATCTAGCTTAAAGTTTTTGCGTAAAACAGACTGGGCTCGTACTAAAGTAGAACAGATCTACATTGATTTGAAACATTAGTCCCTCTTTTTAGCTCTATCTAAATTTGTCCC
>NZ_JACJFF010000150.1:0-10284 GCF_014164465.1 Vibrio sp. SG41-7
CCCTGTTAGCTGTCATCTTCGGCATTATACATGCCTTTGGCCATCATTTTTGACGGAGTTTCATCACTACTCAAAGACAAGATACAGTCTGGGTTATAATCTCCATTTTTATGCATTTCCCACTCAGATGCTAACAGCTTTGCCTCGAAGTGATTGAAATTGAGGTTTAACCAGTTTTGCAGTTGCTGAAAGTTGTCAGCAAACAATTCTCCTTGGTGTTCTTTATGTCCTGTATCAAGAAATATTGGATAGTTTTTATCTGATGCATCCATCAATACTTTACGTGCTACACCCAGTAACACTTGACCTGTAAATCTAAGCTCATGGTCCATTAAATGATGACGAAGGCCGTATTTAATTCGAATTTTTTTGGAATGAGACCAATATCTATTTTCTAGCAAATCCAAACGGGTTTCGTAAGTTTTGAGTATTTCAGACTCAACAAAGCCTTTAGTTTCTGCTTTAAGTTGGTCGAAAGTCAGCAACTTTATATTTGTATTATTTGCAGCTTCTATAGCACCACTTTGAAACCCGCTACTAGAAACTATGAATGCTTTATCTACACCTAAGTCTTCAGCAATGCTTCGTAGAGCAAGTACATGTCCCTTGTTTACATTGCGCTTCCAATGTTTAGCTTCGATTATCCATTGTAGATCAATGCCTAAGACTGTGGGATCCCCACGAATTTCATCATAAGTCTTCAAACTGTATAGTCAGTTTTGATAACTGGCTATACACGTAAATTAACAAAGGTTCATCAGGGCAATAACGCGCATCATCTATCACTTCTCTACCTAAACTGCCCTGCACCATCATAGGTGTAATTGGTTAACAAGGTGCGACCATCCACAATTAGTTCTTGGCTGGCTATCTCACCACTGGCTGTGTAACTGTATTTTGATACGCCAGAAGCGTCTGTAATGGAAGTAAGCTGCCCTACCCCATACAGCGCTTCTGGTTCATCGTAGCGGAATGTCACACTAGCATTAGGTTGACCATCCACAGTGATTGAAGAAAGGCGATTAAGCGCGTCGTAGTGATAAGTGAAAACCTGACCTTTGGCATCTGTTTTACCGATCAGGTTTCCAGCCTTGTCATAAGTGTAATGAGCCGTGCCTGTGTCTGGGCTTTGTACTGAGAGAACATCACCATATCCGTTGTATGAATAGTAAGTTCTCCGCCCTCTTGGATCAGTGACTCTAGTTACTAAGGCATTATCGTTATACTGCATTGCAGTGGCGCGGTTAACAGGGTCAATTGATTGGAGCAGGTTGCTAAAACCATCATAGCGGTAGGCATAAGCATTTCCAGAAGGATCAACTTTGCCCGTCAGGTTGGCTGTCTTGTCATAGGAATAGGTATAAACATTTCCCGTTCCATTTGTTGTTGATGAAAGCCAACCATTCAAAGTGTAACTATGCAGTTGCTTCCATTGAGCAATACTACTGTTATCTTTCAGCTCAACTTGCTCAATGTTTCCTAGTAAATCTCGATTAATGCTTTGTCTATTTCCATTTGCATCAATCACGGCCATAAGCTGCTGAGCAGCATCGTACTCATAAGTGAAAGTGCTGTTGGTTGGTAAGGTGATAGATAACAAGAATTAATCCGCTCGAAGCGGTCACATAAGGTTATCAACGAGCGGATAGCCACTTCCTTTAGGGAGTGGGAGATGTATGGACTCCTCCCCACGCGGGAGATGCGGTATAAATAAAGTGACGAAAAATTACTTTACCAAGGGAGTCCATACATGAAGAAATCTAACTTATTCGCCATCGACATTGCAAAGAATGTTTTTCAAGTTGCACACTTAGTTGGCAAAAAGGTGAAAAGCAACCGGGCCATGAGCCGTAATCGATTAAAAACACTATTGGCTGAATCTGAGCCTTCACGTGTTGCAATGGAATCATGTGGTAGCGCCAGCTATTGGGCGCGCTTGGCTCAGTCTTATGGTCACGACGTTACTTTACTGAGTCCTCGTTTTGTAAAAGCGTTTCGAGTTGGTCAAAAAACAGATGCGAATGATGCCCTAGCCATTGCTACTGCGTTGGATGCCCCCAGTGCACGCCCTTGTATGGTCCTTTCTGAAGAGCTGCAAGCATTGCAAGCCCTTGACCGCATTCGTACTATTTTGGAAAAGACCAAACGTCAATTAGCCAATCAAATTCGCGGCTTATTATTAGAGTTTGGTATTGTTATTGAGCAAGGTGAGGCGGCGTTTCATCGCAGAATTCCTGAGATACTCGAAGACGTGGATGAGCAGCTTCCCCCACTATTGCGAGCAGGCATCGCTCACTCTTATGAAACTTATGAAGCGTTGCATGAGCAAAAAGAAGCACGCGACGTTGAGCTCAAAAAATATGTGCAAGCCAATGCCGATTGTCGCCGTTTAATGGCCCTGGAGGGCGTTGGTCACATTTCTGCCTTGGGTTTATTAGTGCGATTACGTGGAGGTGATTACGACAGTGGTCGCAATGCGGCGGCTTGTATCGGGCTGACACCCGTGCAACATTCCAGTGGTGAAAAAGTCCGAATGGGGCGCATTGCCAAACAACAAGGTAGCACCTTACGCAGTTGTTTGTTTTTAGGCGCACGCTCAGTGGTGTGCAATCTCAAACGTCGCGAGCCGACGTCCGAGAAAGAGCGCTGGTTAAAACAGTTGATAGAAAGAAGAGGCATCAAGTGTGCCGCTATCGCCCTGGCCAATAAGACGGTAAGAACGGCCGCCGCCATGTTACGCAATGGCAATGACTATCAACCGCAACCGTTGGCTGCAAACGCAGCTTAATTACCACCGAAGTACAACAGCGTTACCGTAAAGAATTGATTCAATAGCATGCATGTTAATAGGTAAGACCAACCACTGAGAGCCTGTAAATTCGCGGGTGTGATAAGCGCTAAGCAACATCAGCGCGAAAACACCGTGTGGGAGATGAGGCACAGTGGTGCGAACACATTTGAGGGCCGGGGTAGCTCCCCAAAGAGAGCCCGTATATAAGCACGCATCTTATGCTATGACATCGCAAAACTATTGAACAATACGAGGAGTCCATATAAGCGAGTTTAGTGCGGTCTGTTTTGTTGCTCTATGTATTGCTTAAAAACCTCAAGTGGCGCTCCACCTACTGAACCTACAAAGTAACTAGGCAACCATAAGGCGTTCTTTCGCCAAGCAACTTGGCCACATTATCGAATGGTGAAGTTTACGAGCCTTTGAACTCATTCCGAAAACTTGAAAGTATACTTGCAAAACTTCAACGCCAGTTAAAAAATAAGAAGAAGTTCTCTGAAAACTGGAAGCGACTAAAGAGAAAAATTCAAAAAGTTCATTCAAAGATCGCCAACGCAAGGACTGACTATCTTCATAAGACTTCAACAAAAATCACCAATAACCACGGCATGATAGCCATTGAAGATCTGAAAGTTAGCAATATGTCCAAATCGGCAAAAGGCGATGCAGAGAACCACGGAAAGAATGTTGCTGCTAAGTCAGGATTGAATAAGTCAATTCTCGATCAGGGTTGGTACGAGTTCCGTAGACAACTAACGTATAAGCAAGATTGGAAAGGTGGCGTACTTATAGCAGTACCGCCTCACTTCACAAGCCAAACGTGTCCTTGTTGTGAACATGTATCGAAAGATAACAGACAAACGCAGTCAAATTTTGAATGTGTTGAATGTGGATTTAATGAGAACGCAGACCTTGTTGGCTCAATCAACATTCTATCTAAAGCCCATGAATTGATGGCATAACCAAATTATCAGGGCAGGACATTGCCCGTTGAGTCTGTGAAGTGAACCTTATTGTAGGTCAGCAACAGAAAGCAGTGTGAACCGTGAGGCGATCACCTTATATTTAAGAATCCACTTCCTTTAGTTATCTAAGACACTTCAAACCTATGTAATCAATGTATACAAAGAAGCTAATCGCGCTCGAATTGGTACGTTGATTACAACTTATCTTTAGCATGTAAACACCCCTTGATTATAGATTATTCTCTATATAGACTATAATCTATACTTCACAATAGAGAAATGTATGTGGAATATTGAAACAAGACCAAGATTTGATGAATGGTTCTTGGATATGGAAGAAGAAGATCAGGCTAACGTACGTGCTAGTCTGTATGTTTTGGCAGATAAAGGCGCTCAGCTTGGTAGACCAAATGCTGATACGTTGAATGGCTCAAAACATCGAAACATGAAAGAACTTTGAGTGCAAAGCAATGGGAAACCAATTCGCGTATTTTTTGCGTTCGATCCTAAAAGAACTGGAATTGTTCTTTGTGGTGGCGATAAAACTGGTGACAAGCGATTCTATAAGAGAATGATACCAATCGCTGATGCTGAGTACGATGAACACTTGGAGGAACTAAACGATGAGTAAGAAAAGCAAACCATTAAGCGAGCTTGATAAGAAGCTTTCTCCAAAAGTTCTGCAAGAAGCAAAAATCAAAGCTGATGATATGCTTCTAGATTTACGTCTTGCCGAACTAAGAGAGCTTACAGAGCTATCTCAAACGCAAATTGCTGACGCTATGGGAGTAAAACAACCCACAGTGGCAAGCTTAGAAAAAAAAGGTAAGGACGTTCGATTGCTGACGCTAAAGCGCTATGTTGAGGCGGCAGGATGCAAATTGAAAATTAACATTGAATTGCCTGATGGTAGCAGTCGAGGAATACCTATTTAATTACGTTGTTTACAGTAAACAAAGTGCCAGACCTTTAATATCAGCGCCTCGCAGTGAGGCGCTATAGATAATTTGAGGTAGTGGAGCATGTCAACAAGAGTCCTGATTCATCGTAAGAGTACAATGTAGTTCCGTCTGGACCAGTAGAAGAAATCAATTGACCTAACGTGTTGTAGTTAAGCGAGTAGCTTACTCCATTGGCATCTGTGACGCTCTGAGCCCTTCCATGAGCATCGTAATTGTCAAATGACACTACGTACCCAAGAGAGTTGATAACTCGGCTTAGGTTGGCTTGAGCGTCGTATTCAAAGCGCGTTACATCATCAACATCCACACCCGAGGACCATCCACTGATTTCAGTTGTCCAGGAACACCAAGAGCGTCTGGATAATATTCAAATGTCCACTGCATGACATCTGAGTTGGTTCGGTCAATCAATTTAAGGGTTAACAGCCGCTGGTGGTCGTCATAGGTAAATTCTTGGACCAAGTATGACGATGTAATTTTGGTTGGTTTTGGGAACTCTGAATGCCATTGTGTTGTGATCGTATCAGCAGTCGATCTTGTCCTCGAAATTTCAAGTCCTCTTTGGTCATATTGGTAAGAGAATGATTGGCCTTCTTCATTGATAATTGACTTCAACTCACCGTTGGTATCGTAACCAAACGACTTCGTACCACCAGCAAAGCCAGTACATGCAGCACCCTGTATACTGTCAGGCTTTAGTTTTCCGTTATAACGACTAAACAGTTGACTGCTCCCCCTCAAAGGAAGGGGTTTTACGGCGCCTCTCTGATAATGTTGTTCGTGACCTAGAGCATTCGTTACCGTAACTGAGCCATCAGGGTTGTATGTAACACTTGTACTATCAACACCACTGCTATGTTCGCTCAGAACAGCGCGACCCGAAGGATCATAAGACCACGTAGCAAATCTGCTTCCCTTTTCATCCGTAAGGCTAGTCAAAAGGCTTGGGTTTAAACTGTCTTCATAGTGGTAACGTCGCTGATTGGCATCCGGTTTATGCACTGCAACTAACAATTCATTAGAATAATCGTAAGAGAAGATTTGTCCAGCAGGGTCGATCATCTTTATGATCTTCCCTTGATCATAACTAAAACTTAAAGTCCGGCCAAAACTGTCAGAAACAGAGTCTAACTTACCGTTGGTATAATTCAGATCCAGCTCATTTCCCGATGGATGAACAATACGTATCAACTGACCATTACTATCATATAGTTCGACAACACCATCAGCTCTCTGATATCTCCAACCAGAATCTTTGTATAACCGATTATCACTTTTCCATGTTGGCATCCAAACCGCATTTGTCCGGTAGAATGCTAACTCTTTCCCATCTGGCCGATGCAAGACAACCATATTCTCTCCGTGACTTTCTTTGTCAAAAATCACTTTGTTTGAATAGTTGTGGCTCCATCCAATACCAACATCGCTTTGTTTACCACTCAACGCTAACTGGCTGTTGTAATGTCTTGTGAATACAAGAGGCTCCATACCAGCGCTTACATAATCGGTTTCTTGCTGATATTTATTACCAGTAGCTAGGTTGATAGGGTTTCCAACGCACAGTTCTGTCTCTGGTTTACCAAGATCTCTATTGAGAAGTGGTGAATCAGTCATCTCCCCAGGAATTATGAATTTTGTCAGTGTAGTTCCAGAGAGAGATCCAAAGTAACAAGTGTCAGGATCATAACTACCAGGAGCATCACTACGATACATACATAGCCATGAGATTAGTCTTCCATCACTGTACGTTTCACTCGGGTATAGCTTTTCACTCACATAGCTGTGAGTGCTTGCGAGCTCGTTAATTCTATAGTCCCTTAAAAATTCATGCGCTTGCTCTGGGAGATCAAATCTCATTTCATCAATTTCTGAACTACCACTGGCATTGATACGCCACTGAGCAGAAACAGCACTAGGAACTATAAGTGCTAACAAACAAGCTCTTACGATTAAGTTAGTATGAAAATGATCCACTGGTTTCTAAAGTCCATTAATTACTTTCTACACGGACTCTATTATCAACTTAATCAAAGAGATTAACTTCTGCTTAACTGCCCTATACGAGCGCATACAGACATGAAACAATGGCTAATATGGAAGCGGGTTTTAATTGAATCGCTCGACTTTATTTTACTGCTCATAGCAGTGAAATAAAGTCGAGTGATCAGCGAAGCCGCATCAGCGGAGAACGCTACTGATCATATATAGATCCATAGGATCATAAGATCATGCAGCGTGTTAGGTAGCTTAATATCAGGAAATTTCCTAATTTTAAGCTTTGTTTCTGTAAGCTAAAGCTTAAAATTAGGAAATTAAGGCTTAATATTAGGAAGTCACTCTCTATTACATAGCTTAATTTTAGGAAATACGTCTATATTTAAGCTTAATTTTAGGAAACGCCTTAAACCATGTATATAGCTTAATTTTAGGAAAAAGGCGTTAAAGCAATAGCTTAATTTGTGGAATTGGTTTACTTGGAAGGTTTAGTTGTACGAAGTTCGGAGAGCTCAGATGCCATGCCACCACCAAATGGGCCGTGAGTGGTTTGTTGGGCCAAGCGCTTTGATTCCTCAGATAGAAGTGAGTCATCTCGCTGTATCAACCCCGGCTCTTCTGAAAGGCGCGATAACCGTCTTTTAATTGGCTTATCGACTTCAACTTTTTTCTCACCGTCACCGTCAAGTTGATCGTTTCTTAGTTGATGAACCACTTCTTGATCAACATGTAATAGTGAATTGTTACTCCAGTGCAGCCTTATCGGTTTTCTCCACTGTTGGTCAAAAGGCACATAGTTAGCTTTGATATGACGCAAGCGGGTCTCTTGTACCGTTCCATCTTTCTTGTCTATCAACTGATCTAAATACAGATGAAGCTTTGACTTTGAGAGAGTGGAAGATAAACCAGAGCCAGAGACGCTGTTGATTATCTCCTTTCCTCTGCTCACATCTTTTGTCGGATGGTGAACAACAAGAACCGCGACATTCGCTTCATTGGAAAGCCTCTCCAAAGCAATTCTAATGTAATAGTCATCACCTACCACGTCAGCTGAGCCAATTGCATCACGCAATGTATCTATAACTACCAAGTCGTACCCTTTGGCCGTGGCAATAAGTTTTTCCAGTGCTCTAGATGCTTCTTCCCACTCTTTAGTATGTTTAGATGAGCCTGAACTACAAATTGGATCAGAATGCTTGTATATCCCAATGCTCGATTTTAATCGGTCTTTGATGCTGGTGGAGAACTCAGTCAAATGTGCTTTGATACGCGGAAGTGTTCCGGGCAAGGAATCTTCAATCGGCCATATCAAAGTTCTAAGCACTTTGTTTTCCCCATCCCGTACACCAATTAATGGGTACTCTGGCAAAGCCATCTCATAAGCTATTGATAAAGACAAATAGCTCTTACCAGAATCAGGTGGAGCGATCAGAAATCCGACACTGCCTCGAAACAAACCTTTCAAAATCTGTTCTTTGTTGGAATTGGCTAAACTTTCATTAATGTCTTCTTCGCTTAGAGCGATAACATCCTCATTGTGGAGTGTTGTTGTCATGTCGTTACCTCTTCTTTCTCTTCATCGCCCAGGTACAACAACATCATATCTTGCTTACCATCGTCACGTACTTTCTCTTGGAGTAGCAATCGGAAATCCCGCAATAACACATCCTTTTTCAAAATGACTT
Organism: Vibrio sp. SG41-7; assembly: GCF_014164465.1. NCBI lineage: Bacteria > Pseudomonadati > Pseudomonadota > Gammaproteobacteria > Vibrionales > Vibrionaceae > Vibrio > Vibrio sp. SG41-7. Next base: position 8,399 of record NZ_JACJFF010000150.1, read on the forward strand.
CGGCCATAGTGTTATTGATATGGCGACTCAGATGCTGTTTAGACACTCTAACCTTGTTGGCATAGTAATCTTTAATAAGGTGACTCAGATACTTACCATGTACATATTCACGCTTATGAGCATCAATATATTTACAGAAGTCAGTAACAGCATGTTTGCCCGTTAGCTGCGGGTAGACTTTTAAAAAACGTTTCCGGCTAATAGCTCCCTCTTGTCGCAAAGACGCAGTGAAAGTCTTATGCACTCCAACTATGAAGTGAGTGATCGTATCTGCCCTGATAGATCCTTTATTTTTAATCCCATCCAGAACCAGCAATGGAATGTAGTTGCTGTCCACCAGCTTCATTCGCGTGTGGTAGTGTGGTAGCGTTTCACCATCCTTCTCGTAATCCAAGACCAGTAACATTTGTGATAGCCTTTGAAGTCTTGTCATTACTGTGTTCTTGTTGGCCTTTTGATTTTTCAGGTTCAAGAACTCAAACAGTGTTGTGAAGTCACAAAGGAAGTAGTCGTATACCCCACTAAACATTTTTGTATCGAGAAGAGTGTGGTATTGGTGTGACAACTTATCCAGTTCGACATTAATCTGCGCGAGCTCAATAGCCTGGCGAAGCGTTAAGCCAGATAGGTCTACGTACATCCCCCCAACACTAACGATCCCTTCCAGTAGATGTCTGTCATCGGCCAAACAGACAGCACTGTATACGTCGATTCTAACGGCATCGAATTCACGTTTATTAGTCCCCTTCTTCCAATATGGCTTTGACAAGCTGGTGGAAAGAAGAGGCTTTTGTGCAAGTAGCTGTTGCTCAAGTTCAGCCTTGTTACCACTGATCCTTGTTACCAAATCTCGTGGAACTCTTCCTGGCAAGAAAATGCAGTCCATTAGCGTTGTGGTAGATGGTCTACTACCAAACGCTTCATTGACTATTTCAGCCGGAAAATACCCCTCCAAGTTTTCTGTAGTGTCACTCATATTTTAATACCGTGATTTTTTTTCGAAGCATACCATATAGCTTAAAAAGAGGAAAACAACCTCTCGCTATGTGATTTATACCTTAAAAAAGGACAATAGAACGCTTTACATTTCACGTTATAGCTTAATTTTAGGAAATGTTCGACCATACCTTAATTTTAGGAAAAGCTAGATCACGCTCTTAGGCATTGCTATATAAGACTTTCACATGTGAAAGTGGGCTGATCGTGATTTTTGGTCACGGTTGCATTTTTTAATTCCATGATATTATAGAAGTGTAAGTTGAATTGAATGAGGGCTACCCACAAAAATCATGATTGATACGATTTAAAGCGTCCAAATCGAACAGCTATCAAAAGTGAAACCTTGTTGTAGAAGGGGAATAGGTTGGATGATTATTTGCAATAACCATTTTGAGTGAGAACCGATGAAAGTAATCGAGAATAACACCCTGAACGAGTGTGTAGTATGTCAACAACCCACATTAACAATAGTAGAAAATGGACACCAGGCAAAACGATACTATTTATGTGATAAGCACCACTCACAAATTGTGTACGTGAGAGTTATACAAGTAATACAGCAATCTAAATTCAAGCGAGATGGGAAAACTCGAAAAAATGTCAAAGTTGTAGATCCAAGAAAGAGCTTGATGGTTAAGAAACTCAATCATAACCATCAAGGTCGTTTACGGGGTAAATTTCCAGTTTGAATCGTGCGTGTTTACTGCAGATTTAAGGTCAGATTGTTTTATAGGCAATGTGGGTATTTTTTCTACTAAACTACTGAATTTAGACGGACTTATCCTACGCAGCCACGCCTAATCGCCGCGCTTCACGCATGCTCATTCGACGATTATCCAGTAGTTGGTCATTTTTTTTGCCTTTCATAAAACCTGTAAATTTCATTC
>NZ_JACJFF010000151.1:0-10216 GCF_014164465.1 Vibrio sp. SG41-7
TTCAAGGAAGCCATAGACCAATTTTTTACTGTAACTCTTCCAGAGATTGCAGGTTCGTTGACGTCTCGAATCAATGACAATTTTCAGGTGTTTAAGCCTGCATCTTCAAGTTGATTGGGTATATAGTAGATGTAGCAAGGTCATCATATTGGCTGCGAGCCGCATCTGATGGGTCGACAATAGAGTAAACTCGATAGCCGTTATCAAGGAATAAGTTGTTGTTTGGATCAAACTCTGAAGTGTTGTACTGTTTGTATTGACTGGGTTCATCACTCATGATGACGACTGATAGTGAAGCGCCAGATCTTGGGTATCCTGCGAGTTCTGCAGTTCCATCGGTTTGGAGTGCAAGTTCAGAGTAATATATCCCACGTTCCGTAGCGCTCCCTCTGGTACCAGGTTTAAAATCTTCAGCAATTTGGACTAAGTCATTAGTAAACCCATTCCCACGCAGTTCATCTGAATCTGTTGTAATGGTACCAACCATGAAATCCACACCCGCGTTTTGAATTGTGTCAGTAAAGGCTACAGTCAAATCACTGATCGCTTGCTGCTCATTACCCATGCTGCCTGAATTATCAATGACAAATAGGAAATCTGCTTTAGAAGTCGTTTGATCAAGAGCGGTAAACGTGTCATTTTGCAGTTGCAGTGTTGCATCTTTAGATGCTTGGATACTTTCCGATGTCGTTGAGACAATCAGATCTGAGTAATTCAAAACCTTGTCGTTCTGCACCAATGTACTGGTAATAACTGCACTGTCTGCAACCTTGTTGTAGCTAGTTGTAATATCAAGTTGGTACTCAGTTTGTATTACTTCAGAAGCAGCAGGAACCAGGGCACTTGCTGTCCCCCCAACTTTATTCACGGCTACTTGATTTATTAGAGTATTCAGAATGTCCGTGAGTTTTAACCCAGTTCGTAATGTGATTTTGTAGGTTGCATTAACATCACCATTTTCCAAAGTGGTTAGAGAGGTTTGTACAACTTGGGCACTATTTAGTTCAGATGCAAAAGCACTAACACCAGCAACAAGGATTTCTTGAGCTGTTGTTTGTCCCGTTAATGCCCCTCTCTCTGCAACAAACCCTGCAAGTTCAGTGTTATCTGGTGTTGGAAGTGAGCTTCTTGTCGAAGCGGCCGCTGCGGTAGTCACAGGCTCAGCGTAGATAATAGTACCTGTTACATCACCAGTAAGAGCACTGGTTGTATAACCTTCAGGTAAGAACACTTGTTGGCTGTCGAGAACGACAGACTGTGTTGGCGCAGGAGCTTCCGCGACGGTGATGATGATCTCTTTGGTTTGTAGTACGGTTTGACCTTGATCGTTGGTCGTTTCAATGCTGAGTTGATACTTCTCTTGGCCGACTGCAGCACCCGCCTGAATGGTGACTTGGAGCGGATCGGATGTCGTTAATTCATCACCATTTTCGTTATACCAAGTGACTTTATCATTCGACTGAAGGTTACTGATGGTTGCAGTTAGCGTTGTTTGTGCACTTGCAGCAACGATGGCCGGATTAGCTGTAATTGAGTTGATTACGGCACTTGGCGCGAAATCTGCCCCGATACTACACAATACTTCTGATGACTGAACTTCGCTGCTATCAAGAATACTATTATTGTTAGTATCTACCCCAAGAGTAACAAGTTGCCCTCCTGCATCACATCTGGTGTCCGTTTTAGCTATTAAAGCAACCGACACTAGAGCTTGATTGAAGATATCGCTACCTTCTTGCTGGGTATTATTTGTCCCATCGTGACAAATAGTTTTGTTGGAAACATGTTCACTATCTTCTAGTACGTTATTTTCGTTATCATCGTAACCAGCAATAACTTTCAAGCCACCATTAGTGCATTCCGAATCACCAACAGGGAGAGTTAACGTAGAAATTAACGCGTCTTTCTGTACTGCCCCCTCATTTGATGAACTATCTGAAGAACCACTATCGCTCCCACAACCAGAAAGTAAAATAGACGCTACGGACGTAGCAATCAGAGTTTTTTTAGTAAGCCTAGCATTGACGTTCACTACCATATCCTTGTGATATATGAAATTAATATAGATACATATAAGGAATGTTTTTATCGGTCGGTATAAATTTTGTCAATGAAACAAGTATGGTATGAATAAGAACTTTGAGCTACTTAACTTTATGAATGATAATGATAAAATAGTCAGTTTCTATTGATGGAATTGTTATTTTGGTTCAGGGTTTTGAGAAGAAAAAGCACCACATCATCGATAGTGGTGCTTTAGATAAAGTTAATCTTTACCTTGTAAGATTTCTGCCCAAGGTAAGTCGGCATCGCCAAGAACAATGAAGTTCGGGTTCTCAAGCGTCTCTCTTTCATTGTACGAGAGCGGCTCTAATTGAGTGCTTAGGATTCGGCCTCCCGCTTCTTCAACAATGCACTGGGTTGCCGCGGTATCCCACTCTCCGGTTGGTCCAATACGTAGATAACAATCGACAGCGCCTTCGGCAACCAAGCATGCCTTCAGCGCAGCAGAGCCTAAAGGAACCAAATCATAGTTCCAAGCAGAGCTCATACGGTTAGTGATGCGATTGATGTCTTGGCGACGGCTGATTGCCATCGCGATCGATTGGTTTGGCAGTTCGTGACGATGCGTTTTGATTTTTACACTGTCATTGAGGTCTGGGATCTTCCAAGCGCCTTTGCCACTGTAAGCGTAATAGCTCACACCTGACACAGGCGCGTACACGACGCCCATTACTGGTTTGTTATGCTCAATTAGGGCGATGATTGTTGCAAAGTCGCCACTTCGTGCGATGAACTCTTGCGTGCCATCGAGTGGGTCAACTAACCAGTAGCGATCCCATTGAGAGCGTTGCTCTAGGCTGATGTCGGCGTCTTCTTCGGATAATACGGGAATATCAGGCGTCAATTCACTGAGTTTTTTTAATATCAGCTTATGTGCTGCAAGATCGGCACTGGTTACTGGAGTGTCATCACTCTTAGTGAACTCTTCGTAATCCTTTTTCTCGTAAATCTCTAAGATGAGTTGGCCTGCAGAGCGAGCAATCTCAATGATAGAGGGTAGGAGGTGAGACAAATCTTTTGTTATTGGCATAAATATTCTCTTACTCTTCGAGCGAGCCTGAATGTTCTAATTATTGTTTAATACACGAAGGGCTAATAGTAGGGCTGTAATACTGCGAGCCTCACAGAAGTCGAGATGCGTTAACAGTTCTTCGGCTTGAGCAAGTGGCCAGCGCACAATGTCGAGTGGCTCTGGTTCGTCACCTTCTAGTTTCTCTGGGTAGAGTTCTTCTGCGATAAACAGCGTCATTTTGCTAGAGAAATAAGAGGGTGCAAGGATCACTTCTTTTAGGGGAGTAAGCTTGTTGGCACCAAAGCCAATCTCTTCTTTTAGTTCACGAACGGCGGCTTGATTAGGCTGCTCACCTGGATCAATTAGCCCTTTTGGGAAGCCGAGTTCATAGCGCTCTGTGCCTGCTGCGTATTCACGCACCAACAGAATATCGCCTTGTTCAGTAATCGGAACCATCATTACTGCGTTGCGGCCGCTGGGCTTCATGCGTTCGTAGGTACGCTCTACACCGTTTGAAAAGCGTAAATCGAGGGACTCGATAGAGAATAGTTTTGATTGAGCGACAGTTTGTTGAGCCAAAATTTCTGGCTTGGTCCTTTTTGTCATTGCGCTCGCTCCTTAGCTCATTGGAATTCTTTCTTATAAAGTCATTCTAATATAGGGGAAATAGAGTTGAGTTCCTAGATCCGAGTTTTCATATCCTAGAATTATTGGATCAGGAACCGATTGCGATCACTTGAATACCTTACTCCAAATGGTAACGCGCCTGTCATTATGAGCATTGAACGAGAAATAGACGGTTCGAAAGCGCTCTGCTGTTTTAAACACAAAAAAAGGTTGATGCTTGCGCATCAACCTTTTGATTGAATCTTTAACTTTCTACCGGCTAAGACTGGATGAGTACTTAGTCGTAAAATGATTAGTAGTAAGAATGCTCACCGCGATCGTGCTCAGTTGCATCACGAACGGCAGTCAATTCACCTTCGAATTGTTGAAGAAGTTCTTTCTCGATGCCTTCTTTAAGCGTTACATCAACCATAGAACAACCGTTACAACCGCCGCCAAATGCAACGATAGCAGCACCTTCTTCAGTGATCTCTACTAGGCTAACGTGACCGCCGTGGCCAGCAAGCTGTGGGTTCACTTGTGTTTGGATTGCATACTCAACACGTTCTATCAATGTTGCGTCGTCTGATACTTTACGCATCTTCGCGTTTGGTGCTTTAAGTGTAAGTTGAGAGCCCATTTTGTCTGTAACGAAGTCAATTTCAGCTTCATCTAGGAATGGTAGGCTTAGCTCATCTACGTACGCAGAGAAAGCTTCAAAAGAAAGCTTTGTGTCAGACGCTTCGATAGCATCTGTTGGGCAGTAAGAAACACCACACTCAGCGTTTTGCGTACCTGGGTTTACCACGAACACACGAATGTTTGTACCTTCAGGCTGCTGTGACAGCAGATTGGCAAAATGAGTTTGAGCGGTTTCTGTAATAGTAATATTTGACACGACGAATACCTGAGTAGAATTGTAGGTTATTAGCGCCATTCTACTCCTGTCAGATTTGTAATTCAGCCCTTTTTTGTTGGATTGCTGTACAAGTAGTGATTCACACTATTTATCCAGAGGGCTCAGGAGTGCGGCAGATACAGTAAATATCAATCCTTTTCACGCCCACTTCAAGTAGTAATTGGCATAATTGATACACAGTACTGCCGGTGGTTACAACATCATCAATTATCGCGACGTGAGAAGGGACCGTTCCTTGAAAGTCTTGTTTTCGAAGCGTAAAAGCGCTCTTTAGATTATGTAAGCGTGCGGATTTAGTCAGCCCTTGCTGAGAAGCGGTTGAGCGAATTCGACGGAACAGCACCTCATCTTTAACGCCAAGTTCTTGAGCTGTGTAATTAGCGAGCAGCTGACTTTGATTAAAGCCTCGATGAATATATCGACGCCAATGCAGAGGTACGCTGGTGATCAGCGGAGCTGGATGCTCGATACGTGAAGCCAATAGCTTTGATAGATCGCGTGCAAACCAAAACTTATCGGCGTACTTCATTTGTTGAATGTAACGTGCTGTTGGAAAGGTGTAGTCCCCAACGCAATAGAGACGATGCCAAGGTGGAGGTTGAGATAAGCACTGTCCGCACTGCTCTACTGTGAGCAGTGTTTTTAAACCACATCGTTGGCAGCGAGGAACTGACTCAAAGAGATTAAGACAAGAATCACACCATCGAGGGTGAGCATCACTGTGCGACTTATCTAGCTTGCACAGATGGCATTGAGGTGTGACCAGACGTGGTGTGTGTTTTTGTAGCCAATCAGATAACATAGCTCGTGATGCTTTTGGGTTATGGTGTTCCTTTTACTCACCATACTGAAAAGCACAGATAATCGCCGATGAAAAAAGTAGGGAATATTGAGAATGAGTGACGCGTTGTATTGGCATGTTTCTGGGCAAGGGCCTGATTTAGTTCTGGTTCACGGTTGGGGTATGAATGGTGCGGTATGGCAGCAAACGGTTACTGCTTTAGAAGCTGACTTCCGAGTGCATGTTGTTGACCTTCCTGGGTATGGACATAGCGCGCATTGCCACGCTCAAGATCTTGAAGAGATTGCTCAGCAACTATTGGTCGACGCGCCCAAGCAAGCGGTTTGGGTGGGTTGGTCACTCGGTGGTTTGGTCGCGACGCACATGGCTCTCCATCACTCAGATTATGTCAGTAAATTGGTGACTGTCGCCAGTTCTCCTAAATTCGCCGCTGCAAAAGAACCGGTATTATGGCGAGGCATTCAGCCAAACGTATTAAGCGCATTCACCGAGCAGCTTGTTGAAGATTTCCAAACCACCATCGAACGTTTTATGGCACTGCAGGCCATGGGTAGCCCTTCAGCAAGACAAGATGTCAAACAGCTCAAACAAGCGGTGTTGTCCCGCCCATTACCAAATCCTGATTCATTATTGGCTGGTTTAAAGATGCTGTCTGATGTCGACCTCCGTGAACAACTGCCGCAGATCTCTGTGCCTATGCTGCGTTTATACGGTCGATTAGATGGGCTTGTGCCAATCAAGGTTGCAAAAGATTTGGACAAAGCCTTACCTCATACCGAGCAATATATCTTCACGCAGTCTTCGCATGCGCCATTTATGACTGAAGCGGATGCCTTTTGCAGTGAACTGGTCAGCTTCGCCCAAAAATAATCGCTAAATTTATCGCTGGCTTGGTCGATATATAACCTAATACCAATCACAGTAAGTAAGTGTTCAAAAATAGCGTAGGGAAAAGGCTTGAGAACAAGGCAGAGCTTTTTGATAAGTAGTTATTCTACAATTAAAAATTCTAACGCCGTTATCGAGCATTTTAACAAGCTAGGATGAGCAGTTATTTACTACGATTGGTATAACACCAATGCACAGCATGATACTCAGACCTAACTCTCTCCTGAGCTGATTGCGGTAAGTTGGGCTATGCCTGTTGTACTGACTCACAGTGCAACAGCGTTATAGCAATAACGATGGGCGATTCTTGAGGAGTTCGCGATGATTGTGTCACCTGCAACTGCAGTGAGTGTGCCACTGATCGCCCCATCCGTTAATGTGCAAACAGAGCAAGTTGCGCGTGATAATAGAGTTCGAGAACCTGTCGCTCCCGCCGTAGCATTGGCGAAAACCAATGCAGAGCGAAAGGTAAAACCGGACGATAAGCGAAGGCAGCAGTCGGCTTGGGATCCTTCAGACCATCCAGGTTATGAAATGGAGAACGAGTCAGAGGCCAATTCGATTAGCCAAGAAGAGCCACAAGATCCTTTTGATAGGTTGTTCAGCTTATTGGCACTGAGAACATACAGTGCTGATCAAGGAAAGGGCTATACCATGCGTTTCCGCCTGCCAAAGCATGTTTTAGATGCGGCGATTCAAGAGGGACAGATGGAGAAGCGACGTAAGGTCATAAAATATCATTATGGTCATGCTGTTGCGCCTCATGCTCCATCAGGAATGCTGGTTGTGTTATAAATCGAAAACTTATGACCCAACCAAACTTCGATGTCTTTTTTGAACACATAATAAAAACCTGCATACCCTAAGGGATGCAGGTTTTTTGTTTTAGGCGAATCAGTTTTTCAGATGTGTTAACGGATTATTTTTTCGCTTTAGCAAAGGCAGCGGCAAAAGCACCACCCATCGCCGCGTTTTGTTGCGGTTCCTCGCGGCGGCGTTGTCCACCTTGCGAATTTTGATTCGGGCGATTTTGCGTGCGAGGTGCACTTGAACGTTGGGTGCGGTTGTCTTGGCCGGGTTCATCTTTCATACGCATGCTTAGTGCAATACGTTTACGTTGAACATCCACTTCCATCACCTTCACTTTGACGATTTCTCCCGTTTTCACGACTTCATGAGGATCAGACACAAAACGATCGGTTAGCGCTGATATATGCACTAAACCGTCTTGGTGAACGCCAATGTCAACGAAGGCGCCAAAGTTAGCTACGTTTGAAACTACACCTTCTAAGATCATGCCGGGTTCTAAGTCAGACATGCTATTTACGCCATCGGCGAAGGTTGCTGTCTTGAATTCAGGACGAGGATCTCGACCCGGTTTATCCAGCTCCTTGATGATGTCGGTTACCGTTGGTACACCGAAGTTCTCATTGGTGTAATCAACCGCATGTAAACCACGTAAGAAGTCTGTATTACCCACCAGAAACTTGATGTCTTTGTGGTTTTTCTCGGCGATGGCTTTCACCAATGGGTAAGCTTCTGGGTGAACCGAAGATGCGTCTAGTGGATTCTTACCATCCATGATTCTTAGGAAACCCGCACACTGTTCAAACGCTTTTGGCCCTAAACGAGCGACCTTTTTGAGTGTTGTACGCGCTTCGAAGCGACCGTTTTCATCACGGAAGTCCACGATGTTCTGGGCGATGGTGTTAGAAAGGCCAGCAACACGAGTTAACAGTGCGGCAGAAGCCGTATTCACATCAACACCAACCGCGTTTACACAGTCTTCGACAATCGCATCTAGGCGTTTAGCGAGCATAGTTTGGCTCACGTCGTGTTGGTATTGGCCCACACCGATCGATTTAGGGTCAATCTTCACTAGCTCTGCCAATGGATCTTGCAGACGACGAGCAATAGACACCGCACCACGAATCGAGACATCCATGTTCGGGAATTCTTTCGCCGCTAACTCAGACGCGGAATAAACTGATGCACCCGCTTCGCTGACAATAATCTTTTGTGCTGTTAGGTTGCCGCGTTTAATCACATCAGCAACAAAGCTGTCTGTTTCGCGTGAAGCCGTACCATTACCAATCGCAATCAAGTCAACATTGAACTGGCGAACCATCTGCTCAACCACGTGTGCAGATTTGTCGTATTGCTTCTGTGGTGGGTGAGGGTAAATGGTCTCTGTTGCCAGAACCTTACCGGTTGAATCCACCACGGCGATTTTTGAACCGGTACGTAAACCCGGATCCAAGCCCAAAGTTGCTCTAGGGCCAGCAGGCGCCGCCATCAACAAGTCTTTAAGGTTGGTTGCGAACACTTCAATCGCTTCGATTTCACCGCGTTCTTTCATCGCGCCCATCAGCTCAGTTTCCATGTGCATAGAAACCTTGATACGCCACGCCCAGCTAATCACTTGCTTACGCCATGCATCTGCAGGTGCGCTGCTCAGGGTAATACCGTAGTGATTAGAGATGATGTTTTCGCAGTATGAACCACGTACACCTTCTTCTTGTTCTGGGTCAGCATTCATCGCCAACGTTAGGAAGCCTTCATTACGGCCTCGTAGCATTGCAAGTGCGCGGTGTGAAGGTACTTTGTTGAGTGTTTCGTTGTGTTCGAAATAGTCTTTGAACTTCTCGCCAGCTTGCTCTTTGCCTGCCACGACACGTGAAACGAGCTCAGAGTTGCGTGTTAGATGTTGGCGAATCTTTTCAAGTAGGTTTGCGTCTTCAGCAATGCGCTCCATGATGATCGCTCGTGCACCATCCAGTGCCGCTTTAGTATCGGCAATGCCTTTATCGCTACTGATGAAGTTAGCGGCTTCGGTTTCAGGATCGTGCTGTGGTTCATTCCAAAGAGTATCAGCAAGTGGCTCTAAGCCTGCTTCAATCGCGATTTGACCTTTGGTACGACGCTTTGGTTTGTATGGCAGATATAAATCTTCTAGGCGCGTCTTGCTGTCGGCTTGAGTGATGTCACGCTCCAGTTCTGGCGTGAGTTTACCTTGGTCTTGAATCGACTTAAGAATCGTTTGGCGGCGATCGTCAAGTTCGCGAAGGTATGAAAGGCGACTATCAAGGTTACGTAGCTGGGTATCGTCTAAGCCACCCGTGACTTCTTTACGGTAGCGGGCAATAAAGGGAACGGTGTTACCGTCGTCAATTAGGTTGACTGCGGCGATGACTTGCTCTGAGCGAACATTCAGTTCTTCAGCAATCAGTCGACAGATAGCTTGGCTCATCCGATGAATCTCTTATTTAATATCATGACAAATACATGGGGGTGAGCGTACGCTTTTTCTAGCTTTGGCTGTGTAATTATCGTGTCAGAAGTCGAATTTCCGTTTGTGATATCTGCTTTGTGCGAGATCTCTCACACGTGATGTAAGCCTAAGTCACCTTAAACCTGTCAATATGTCTTAATTTAACTGTAAGTTGTTGATTTTTAATCATGTGGTGTTTTAGGGCGTATTTCTCACTCGAAATGTTTTTTGGGACTATCTAGGAAACTCGCCCAAATACCGTAATATTTAACTTGTCGACAGGGAGTTGGCAGGAACAGGAAAAAGCCTAATGGACTAGGTATCTTCAGGACGAAGATTTGATTACTTAGGATGAGTGGTCAGCAAGGAAGTAATAATCTCTGGATGAGATTCGCCAGTCAGGATGACAGGCTAGAATGGACACCGCTAGGATGGCGATGAACAAAAAGGAAATTGGTTAAAGGATTTAGCCACTATCAAGGACAGATGCAGGGAGCACCTTATCTCGTAGAGATAAACAGTAGCCGGATTGCTGCGATAGAGACTTAACCCCGCCAGGCGCAAGCCTAGCGTGGTTTTCTTTTATCTGGAGTTTGGGTTTGTCTGCTCGATCTGTGATGGCCGGTTAATCACTCTAAGCCATAAGCCATAAGC
>NZ_JACJFF010000152.1:0-10077 GCF_014164465.1 Vibrio sp. SG41-7
TACGCGATGATAAAAGCGTTGAACAAGCTTACTGGGTTAGGTATGCCTGAAACTTGTCGTATTGACTAAGAAATACGCGAAACGGGGTGGCTCTATCTCTAAATTTAATTACGCAACAAAGCCTCATCAATATCTGAGAAATAGCGTAAAACACCCGTATCATTCAATGCTGTCGCAGCTTTTAGCTCTCCTTCAAGGAAATTTGCAAAAGCAGTAACTTGGTCATTATCTAGTACTCCACCCACATAATCGGCCGCACTCTTATCAAATTTCGCACTCAATTGAGCCAGCATGAACGCACGATTAGAGTGCTTAAACGCCTTAATTGTTGATACGATATTTTGTTCCAGACTCGCGAGCTCAGACGCAGATAAATCGTCTTGAATATCGCCAGAGATCGTGATGCCACTTTTCGCCAACTGCGCTTTTAATTTGTTGTTTGCTTCAGCTACCGTCAACCCATCCGCGACATAACCTGCCAATAGTGAACTGATACCATTAATCTCATTTCCCGTATTTTTTTGAAGACCGGGAGCGGCAATATAAGCGTAAGAAGAGGCAGAGCTGCTCGTGCTATTGGCTGCAATCCCCGCATCCATCTGAGCTAACAAAGGAACCGATAAAATCGACTTCTTAGTACTGGTAATACTAAATTCGCCATTCGCGTTAGCCGTCGAACTTGGCTCTCCACTATCACACATGTAGTTTTGATTTATGTCTGCACAGACCTTACTTTGTAAATCTATATTCTGTGCTGTCACTGTACCTGACACGGTATAGGTTGGTGCAGCTGATGCAGAAGTATCGGAACCGCCCGAACCACCGCAGCCAGCAAGAGCCAAAGAGATGGCCAAAATTGTCAATTGAGGTTTCATAGAGTTATCTTCTTGTTTTGTTTTTAAAGAGCCTTGCCATTAGAGACAAGTAACGCGTACTAAATGACCTACTGAACGAGAGCAAGGACATGAATAGAATCAATATGGGTGAAGCTGAGCCACCGGAAGAGCCACTGGTAACGGTGGGTTCTTGAGGTGAAGTCGTTGTTTCTCCACATTCATATTTCGAAATCGTGCCAAGCCCCCACCGCTTTAAGTGCCCAGTTTCACCATTCACATAATCAGCGATTTCCAAACGCCATGACCCGTTAATAGGCTCACCCTTAAACGAATCGAGAATCGAGTCATGCTTAAGTGTGAAGTAACCATTAAAGCCAGAAAATCGCGTCGACTTATGGTTAAGTAAATCAACTCGAGTTCCCTTCGGTGAAATCAGGGTGACCACTAAATCACTCAATCGAGGATGCTCGATCTCTAGGTACACTCCGAAATTGTCGTCTGCAGTTTGAGCCGTTCCATTTAGAGTGAAATTGAATGTCTTAAAGCCAACGATCGGTTGATTGGTCGAGCTAAACCGGCTATCGGGAAGATAACTGTTTACTTCTTTGATATCGGATTCAAGTACAGGTAAGCCATATACAAGGGACAAATCATGCTGCCAATTTTGTAATTTCAGTTCGTCGCTGTATCGATAGTCAACACTCGTATTCATGGTGACTGAAGAACCACACATCTCGCCTGTCGGAAGTGTCGCCTCAATCGTTAGTTGATTAGCCGGAGGACTAACGAACGGCTTAACTAATTCAGAAATATTGATTTGGCCATCCACTTGAGCCTGTCTTAATGTCGGGTACAACTCAATCGTCAACGGCTTCTTTGGATTAACATAACGATCAGGAACCTCTACTTTAAATGGCTCGATGATCAATCCATGCACATCAAATTTTTGCTTCAATATTTCGACATAAGCTCGATTTGGATACAGCTGTTGAGCCACAAAAAGTGTGCTCTCGGCTAAATCGTGCATTTTCAAGCCACGACCTAGCCCGTACATAGACTCAAGTATGATGGAGTCAAACTCTTTAAAAGCGAGCTCACCATATTGTTCAACCGATGCTTTCAGAGCTTGGAACAAAGGCGTTGACCAAAGCTCATCACCTAACTCACCAGCAACACTTTCATGAGGGCGATATTCCGCTTGTCTAAAGTAACGTGCTCTTTGATTCCATAGGCTACGCGTGGTATTCCTTACCCCGAAGTAACCATCCCAGTTAAAGACAGTATCTATCTCGAACTCTTGTCCACGAGTCTGTGCATTTTCATATTGAGTACGAAAACTAAAGCTGCCCGCCCAGTAATCACCAAACCCTTCACCGATTGCACCTGTATGACCGTAAGCCCAATCTTTTACTATGTGATAATGAATCCCGTGTCCAAGCTCATGCAGAATCACGTCACCATCTAACGCATCTGGAGAGCCACCGCCGATACCAAACAAAACCGCTTTGGGACCATAATAATACGTCGAGTTATCTGCAGATAAGCCTCTGCCATCGAACTCAAGAGGGGCATCAAACAAATCAAAGCCCAAGCTGCTGATATAGCTTAAAGACTGATCTAGATGAGCAAATACCATCAATTGCGGGAATCGCACGTCTTGCCAATCCACATTTTGCAGCTCGTTCAGATCGGCAAACTTTGTAACTCCTTCAGCTGTGAGAAAGTTTGAAGTGTCACGGTTCGTTGTCGCGCCGGAATCAGGGTCGATCGAATATAGAGCCGTTGCATCAACCTGTGAGACACGCTCATTGGTAAGGTAGATACCATCGCTGTGGTTCAACACCTCCACATCAGTTTGTACATAATGTGGAAGACTCGGGTATTGGCTGACATCGGTTAATAAAGTTTCTGGTGGTGCAGCTCTGTCCATAGTTCTCAAATCTGGACTGAATACGTTCACATGCGTCGCAACGACTTGACCACTGCTTAAGCTCGGCGCTCGCTCTGCTTCTAATAAACGAGGAACTTCCAGCTCAGCAGCCGTTGTCGGATTTCCGTTGAGTAACACGGTATTTTCTAAGCTTCTGAAAACGCGTGAAACCTGCTCGTCAGAGTTAGTGGATAGAACCACAGATTTCTGTTGTTGGTACTCACCTTCAATCAATACATCGAAGTTGTAGTGGCGCCCCAACTTAGACTGTGTTTCATAGCGAAACCTTAACGTACCAACCTCAGGATAAGCTTCTTCTAGATAAGTCTTAGCTTCTTGCTGCGTTGTCACAACGGTGTTACCAATTGGGTAATCCCACTCGGCAGCACTGCTTGTTGCTGAAACCAAGAACAAAGCGAGGAATAGAGGACTCTTTTTCATATGTCCTCCTTAAAACGCATACTTGGCGTTAACGGTGAAGTAGCGGCCAGGTTCTGTGGAGTAGATTTTATTGCTGTTCGCAATACCCGCAACGTCTTGGTATCGGATGTATTCTTTGTCAAATAGATTCATCACATTGGCACTGACATCCAAGCCAAAGTTCCAAGAGTAACTTACCCCCAAGTCGACACTCGCCCAGCCAGAGGTGGTCGCACAGTCAGTAACGATACCTAAATCATCTTCACATTGAGGGACGTTATCCATCGCTTGCGCCCAATTAACCTGCGCATAAGCGGAGAAGGCGTTGTCGTCATAAGTCACCTCGGCATTGCCTTCCCAAGGTGTTAGCGTACGAACTTTCTCTCCATCCTCATCTTCTCCATCAACGTAGCCGACTTTAGTACTCACACTCCAAAAATCACTCAAACGATGCGCAATTGAAGCTTCAATGCCGTACGTCTCGACTCCATTTACGTTTTGATACTGCTTGTAGTAGTTACCTGTATTTGAGTCCGGCACAAATGTGATCTGTTTAACGTCGATAAAATTATCGAACTTCTGATAGAAAACGGCCGCATATAGCTGTGTTTGTCCGTTATCAAACTTACTGCCTAATTCAAACGAGTCACTGGTTTCGGCCTCTAGGTCCATATTCGGCACAATGACAAATGGGGTAATTGGGACAAAATCATGGTTCTGATAACCATAAATTTTGTCATAACCCGGTGCTCTAAAGCCGTGGTTGTACGAAAGGTATGTGTTGAGTGATTCTGTTAACTGATAACTCACCGATAAGCTTGGAGAGAACTCACTCGAGTTTTGTTCCTTCACTTCATAGCCATTGATTGTGCTCTGTGACTCAGGTTTCAACTGGTGTAAATCAAAACGGGCTCCTGCCGTCACAGTCCAATGGTCAATTTCAATCGCGTCACGAATAAAAGCAGCAAAATTATACGAGCGAGCTGGAGCAAAAGGGACATCCGCGTTAAGTGACACTCCGTTCCAGTCTAAAACAGAAGATTGACTTGGGCGCTCATGGAGGTTGGTTTCCATATTCACACCATATGACAAGGTATGGCTCATATTTTTATGTTGAAACGCACTAATAAAATCGGCGTTAGCACCAAGAAGCTGATCGGTGAAACCACGAACATCAATCGTTCTACGTAACTCGGAAACGTTGTTGTTGGTTCGAGACATCAAGCGATTTGTAGTGTCCTCATTAGTCATATCACGCCAATATATCTTGGCATCTAATTCCTCAAACCAAGTATTGGCAGGTAGGTACTCAAACCCCGCATACGCAGAAAACGTCTCGGTATAAGACTGTTGGTCAAAATCTTCAATGTCCCATTTTCCGTCTTTTTGGATCTTAGAGGATCCTTCTTTTCGACTTAGATTATCTTTGTAGTACTCAACATTGCCTTTGAGCATCAAGGCATCACTTGACCAATAATTTAGAGTGTAACCACCACCGACGCCATCTATGTCTCGGCTATAGAGGTCCTCATCAAAGTTACGTGTTTCTTCACCTTCCCAATAAGAAAGGTTGACTAAGCTTTCGAATTTTCCTGAACGGAAAGCAAGGTTTGTCGCACCTTTGTATTTATTACTGATACCGGTATAGGTTGCAGATACGTCGCTGTAGAAATCTTTATCTCCGAGGTAATCTCCCGGTTTTTTTGTCCTAACAACCACCACGCCACCAATAGCGCCTGAACCATATACGGATGAACTCGCCCCTTTTATAACCTCAATACTTTCCAAGTTAGACATATCAAACGAGTTACGCCCTACCTTGTCATTGATGTCGTTGGCGCCAAAGCCATCAGCAGACTTTATTCCGTCTTTCACAATCAAAATCCGGTTGCCTGTCATCCCACGGATCGTAATGTTTTGAGGTCGACCAGCTCCCCCAGAAACACTGACTCCAGGCTCGCTCTTTATTGCGTCATAAAGCTCCGTTGCGCCTTTTCTTTCTAGATCTTCACCAGTAATCACGGCAACTGAGCCCGCGACTTCAGATAATGGTTGCTCTATTTTATTGGCTGTTACAATCACTTCTTCAAAGTGATAAACCTCAGATTCAGCGTGCACGAGGTTGGCAGCAAGTACACTCAGTACTGCCGCTGATAGGGGGGAAAGCTTCATTTACTGCTCCGCTTTAATGTCTTTCAGGGTAAGTGATAAAAGAAATGCGTACTCAAACGCTTGTTGCGATTGGGACTGTCGCCTGTCTGTCGAGTGTCCTTGAGTAAAATTTGTCGATAATAGGTAAGGGCCGCTTCCAGTCGTAAGTTCACTGAGTTTTGCGTAATACTTAGCCCCTTCCCAATAAGGTACGCGGCGGTCATTCAGGCCAACCTGAATCAATATTGGTGGGTAGTTTTGCTCGCTAAGATTCAGATAAGGGTCATATTGCTGCATTACCTTCAATTCATCGGCGATATTTGGGTTGCCCCACTCACCGTACTGCTGAGCCGTTAGAGGTAATGCAGAATCAGACATGCTGTTCACAACATCGACAAAGGGCACTTTAAGGACAGCACCGTCAAACAAGTCAGGAGCCTGATTTAAAGCTGCAGCAACAAGAGTGCCACCAGCACTTCCACCCATAGCATAAATAGGGCGCTTACCGAGATTGTATGCAGTCAAATCACGAGCAGCGGCGATGAAATCCAAGATGGCATTTTCTTTTTTAATTCCCTTACCTGCTTGATACCAAGCGTCACCATAGAAGCCACCACCTCGAACATGTGCAATCGCATAAATTACACCCTCATCAAGTAGGCTAATGGTTTGGGACATAAAGTAGGGCTTCATCGTCATGCCATAAGCACCGTATCCATACAAAAATACTGGAGAGGTCTTAGTCAATTTGTCTTTGCGATAAGCCAGTGTGACTGGAATCGTTACCCCACCAGAATTCACCATAACTTGCTCGGTTTGATACGCTGATTGTTGGTATTGAGGGTAATAGTCTTGAGAGAAGCGTTCTCGTTGTAAAGTATCAGTATTCAACCGGTCCCACTTCGCTGGCTGAGTCAAAGACATACTGCGAATATGTAATTTGTTACTCTGGTAGTCGCCCACTTGGCTTACCCAAGCAACTTGGCCTGCGTCAGCCAATAACTGGCTTGAACGATAGCGATTGTCATTATCGAAGAAGTGCAAAGATTGAGACGCGCCAATCTGGCTAACAACTACAGCGCCAGACTCAAACAAATAGAAGTTACTGATTCTAGATTCGTCCGTTGGTTCAAAAACCGTTCGCCAAAGGTTGATATGTGTAGCCTGAGTAAGTGGTGCAGAGTAAAAAGCAAAATCATTGCGCTCGTGATTACTGTTGGCAAACAACATAGAACCCGCAACATCAACGTAGTATTCCACTCCCGCTTTGCGTGGTAAAAGTGGTTCAGAGACTTCGCCGCTATCAAGGTTTAACAAACGTTGCTCGCTGGAGTTTTCACTGTTTGCCTGAACCACAGCAAATTGCGTATCACTAGAAAGGTAATACGAAAGCAACCAAGCGGAATCCAGCTCTTCCGTTAATTGAATCGGCTTTGACTCATTTAAGAAGTATTTTGTTAGCGCATATGGTCTTGAAGTTTGTTGTTCAAGTTGAATCAAATACAGGGATTGACCGTCTTTCGACCACGCAAGCGAACTGTCTACATTTTGAGCTACTGATGTGACTTGCTGAGTTTTAAGATCAACAACACTCACTCGATACTGTTCAGTGCCCGTAATATCTTCTGCTATCGCGAGCTTGGTTTTAGTTGAGTCGAGTGCCCAATCACCTAACTGATAGTAATCATGCTCGGCAGAACGAGCATCAATGCTAAGCAACTCGGTCAAATCCTCACTCCCAACTAATCGGGACAACAAGGTTCTTTTGCCCTTGTGATTTAGGATCGCATACTCGTAACCACCGATTTCCTGCCATGGTTTATCGGCGCGTTCAGGGCGATTGTCTTGCCATATCTGTTGTAGGGATTCACTCAGAGATCGAATACGTTCTTGATATAACTGAGTTTTATCATTCTGTTGATTAAGATAATTGAGTACTTTACTTGCACTACGAGAATCATCTCTGAGCCAAGAGAAATGATCAGATGCGCTAACCGCTCCCGTCAGTAAGAGCGCAAAAGCTAACAACACACACGCTTTCATAAATACAACAAATCCATACGCTAATTTAATAAATTTCGCGTATACCGCACCTAAACGATAGTGAGATCAATTATCATTTACATAATTGTGTGAGGTTAATCACGAGATGGGCATCAATTAATGATGGATTACTATTGTAATCATGGAAGGAATTTATATTTAGATAAGCCTGATAAATCAGTCGATAGTGTTTAGTTCAATCACAAAATCTTCAATTAACAGAATAAGCAAACGTTTACTAAGTTTGTGAAGCGACTATCTCCACTAAGGCAATTTTGAAAATTTGGCTAACGTCGTTAGCTCAGCAAACCTTACTGACCGTTCTCAGCAGCTCTGATTCTTTCAATCGCTTCTACCCTTCTCAGCTGCTGTGGCTGAAAATGAGCTTCTCTAAGCTGGACGATCGTCTCTTTTTGTTCAATTTCTGAGAGTGCTGAGTCATTCAAAATGTCATTTCGTTCAACAAAGTAAATCTCTAAAGCTCCTTCAAAGCTCTCTCTTTGTTGATCAAGCGCTTCGAGCCGCTGTGTCGCTTCTTCGCCGACCAGATCATTTCTCTTCAAGTATTTGCCTTGTTCATCTAGGCCTTCTGAACTGGATAGCTGTGGGAGTAATACCTGATTTTGATGGCTCGTTTGAACGTAATCTGGTTGTTCAGATAGATAAGACTCAAGCCTTTGCTGGTATTCTTGTTCCTCTAGCCCTTCTTGTTTCAGAAGTAACTTTTCTAAAGCGATTTCCCTCATTTTATTGTCATGGGTAAACAGGATACTTATCTCGCTCTCATTGAAAAATTGAGTTTGAAGGTCAAGCAGAGCTTGATTCAGTGCGCGTAAGTCCTCTGCGGATATTGAGGTGGTGTCGAATTGAACATCCAATGCTGTCAGTGCCGACTTGTACTCGAGGTACTTTGCGAACAATGCTTCATCGACAATCGTAGCTTGTGATTGCTCGTGGTGTTTTGCCACATTGTCACGAATATCTTCAAGGGTTAATTCGGTATTGCCTGACACGAAATATTCCATCATGTCTTTGGCTGATGCATTATCGATTTCGGTATCTTGTTGAGAGGTAACCTTTAGTGAGGAGGCGTTCTGTTGTTTGTTGTTTAAATTTAGATTGTCTGTTTGTTCGGGCAAAAAGGTTAAATATAAAAAGACCGCCGCTGTGCTCATCAGGGCTATCGTAGTTATCGACAAAATGGCGATCTTTTTCATTATATTTTCCTTATGATCTTAACTTTTGGGCAGTGCGACCTACAGGCCAGCCAACTTCAATCGATTCGCGTGTTGGCGATATAGCGTCACGGGATCGGTCTCAAAGAGATGATGGATGCCCAACAACCCATTAATCTCGTCTAGGTGATTCATTTTGTAATCATCACCAATCACTTTGCCCAAATGCGCGCTGCATGCTCCCACTAAACCATCATTAGGTTCATTGAATGCTAAGCCAAGGATTGTCATCGCTCCGTCGGTAGGATCAAGAAGGTTGGTAAAAGTGGAAGATCCTGTCCATGAATAGTAATAAACACCGTTATTGGCTTGCCATTCACCATCGCCACACTCAGACGTCGGAACGCCTTCAGGATAAAACTGATTGAATGCAAGCGAACCTTCGGTGGTCAACGCTTCAAGGGAAGCAAGGCCATCTTGATCAAGATCCGTTCCGCCAGATAACAGGTTGATAAGCGTCGTCAATCCACCAGCCAATTTAACAGCGATACCTTCCGCGGCTGAGCCTTCTGATACGGTTCCACGCACGAGATCGGCGACTTTCGAGCCTTTATGAACACCACCAATGCTCGTCACCGAAGCAACCAAATCAGGACGTACTGATGCCACATAGCGCGCTGTTGGTCCGCCGTGACTGTGACCAACTAGGTTCACCTTACTTGCCCCTGTCGCGGCTAACAGTGTTTCAACTTGAGCCAACAATTGCTCGCCACGTACTTCAGAGCTATTGGTGGCTGATACTTGCGCTACATAGACGCTCGCACCATCTTTGGTTAGGGATTCAGGTACGCCATAGAAGTAATCGACACCCGCTAATGTATCGAAACCAAACAGACCATGTACCAACATAATGGGGTATTTCGTTTGTGTGTATCCACTGACTTCTAATGCCGATGCGCTTGTTCCGGCATAAGCGCCAAAACTGGATAGACAGGCTATCGTCCAAATTAATATCTTTTTCAATGCTCTTTCCTTAAACAGATTAGACCTCTGATGAGTAAAAGAACCGTAGTTGATGATTTTATAAAACAGAAAATAGCAACTTGATATTTGTGATGTTGAACTTGAATTAAACAGTTGTGATGAACATTGCTCAACCAAGGTCACAATAAACGATAAAACAAGTAAGCAATTGATTAATAATAATTAAGTGAGATAACTATTAATAGTAAATGTTAATAAAGTAGGTATGGACTCTCGTCCAGAGAAAAATTAAAGAACGCAAAACCGTTGAAAGTTGGATCTGTGTAACACTTATTATACGTGCTTCATATGAGTTATTGACGCAACAATGAGTAATATTCAATACATTGCCTAAATGATATTTATTTTTATTATTAGGGCGTGTTGATCTTTCGTGAGTGTTTTTTGAACAGCATGGTAAAGAGTTATAATTTGCTTCGCCAAAAGTAAAACCATAACCAATACCATGCCAAGAACAATGCTAACTGATATTCGCTGG
>NZ_JACJFF010000153.1:0-9919 GCF_014164465.1 Vibrio sp. SG41-7
CCGTGGATTCCATATACGAAGTAGGTGGCGGCCTTTTTTACGATTTCTAGCTCTTCTGCTTGCTCTGCCAATTGCCTCTTTAGCTTAGCGATCTCAACGGCCAATTCTTGTTCTCGTTAGCTAATGTATGTAAATGGTATTGCCTTGGGGGTTATTGAGCTTAAGCGTTCGTCTGTATCAGTGAGTGAAGGGATTCGTCAAAATCTCGACAATCAGAAAAAAGCCTTCATTCGTAACTTCTTTACTAGCATGCAGTTAGTCATGGCAGGTAACGATACCCAAGGCATTCGTTATGGCACCATCGAAACCACAGAGAAGTACTACCTAGAATGGAAGGAGCCAGTCAGTGATGCTGCTCTACCACAGGAAGATATTGTCACTGATACTGTTTTAGATACTCATTTGGCTCAACTGTGTGACAAGAAGCGCTTCTTGCAGTTAATCCATGACTTTATAGTGTTTGATGCAGGGGTTAAGAAGACCTGTCGCCATAATCAGTTCTTTGGAATTCAAGCCGCTAAAAAGCATGTGAACTCCCACTCAGCTAACAAGCAAGGTGGGATTATTTGGCATACCCAAGGTTCAGGGAAAAGCTTAACCATGGTGTGGTTGGCTAAATGGATTAGAGAGAATGTGAGTGACTCACGGGTACTCATTATTACAGATCGCACTGAGCTTGATGAGCAGATTGAGACGGTATTCTCTGGCGTTGATGAAGAGATCTATCGTACTAAAAGTGGCCGTGATCTAATTGCCACCTTAGGTGAGCCGAATCCATGGCTGTTGTGTTCGTTAGTACATAAATTTGGTCGTAATGGTGAAGACGATAACGAAGAAAGTGAAGTAGCTACGGCTGAATATATTGAATCGTTATCTAGTAGTGTGATGAGTAACTTTACCGCTCAAGGTAAGTTGTTTGTGTTTGTTGATGAATGCCACAGAACCCAGTCAGGCAAGCTGCATAGTGCGATGAAAACCATTTTACCTGATGCGATGTTTCTTGGTTTTACGGGGACACCACTGATGAAGAAGGACAAGAAAAAGTCTTTAGAGGTGTTTGGTCCTTATATTCACACCTATAAATTCAATGAAGCGGTAGAAGATGGTGTGGTACTCGATCTACGCTATGAAGCGCGTGATATTGATCAGCATTTAACTTCACAGACAAAGGTCGACCAATGAAGACTAAAGGTATTTCTAATCTCGCGAGAATGCAGCTTAAGCAGAAGTGGGGCACCATGCAGAAGGTGCTGTCGAGTAAATCTCGCTTAGAACAGATTGTTAGCGATATCTTGATGGATATGGAGTTAAAACCAAGGCTAATGGATGGCCGAGGCAATGCAATGCTGGTGTGTGCTAGTGTGCATCAAGCTTGTGTCGTATATGATTTATTTAGTAAAACTGATTTAGCGGGTAAGTGTGCCATTGTTACCAGCTATCAGCCAGTAGCGGGCTCAATTAAAGGTGAAGAGTCGGGAGAAGGCTTAACCGAGAAATTATTTAAGTACGACACCTACCGGAAAATGTTGGCAGATTATTTTGAACAAAGTGAAGATGATGCAGCAAAACGTTTAGAAGAGTTTGAAAAGTTGGTGAAGAACCGATTCATCAAAGAGCCCGGACAAATGCGTTTGCTTATAGTCGTAGATAAGCTGCTAACGGGATTTGACGCGCCTTCAGCGACCTACCTTTACATTGACAAAAGCATGGCTGATCACAACCTGTTCCAAGCTATTTGCCGCGTAAACCGTCTTGATGGTGAAGATAAAGAATACGGCTATATTATCGATTATAAAGATTTATTCCGTTCTTTGGATAAAGCGATTAAAGACTACACCGCAGAAGCGTTTGATGGTTACGACCAAGATGATGTTGCAGGTCTGCTTAAAGATCGTCTAGTGCAGTCTCGTGAAGATTTAGACAATGCGTTAGAAATGGTTCGTGCCTTGTGTGAACCTGTAAAAGCGCCACGTGATACAAAAGATTTTATCCATTATTTTTGTGGAGAGTCGGGTGTTGAACCAACGGATATCGACGAGCGATCAGAAAAAGAAGCACTCCGTTTAACCTTGTATCAAGCAGTAGCTAAGCTTTTAAGGGCATACGCCAACTTGGCTAATGAGATGGAGCAAGCGGGTTATTCACCTACTGAGGCCAACAGTATCCGACAAGAAGTTATCTACTTTGAGAAGGTACGTGACGAGGTTAAGTTAGCCAGTGGTGACTTGCTGGAAATGAAGCGCTTTGAACCTGCTATGCGCCATCTTCTGGATATGTACATTCGTGCTGATGATAGTGAATTACTCATGGACTTTGAGGAATTAGGCCTCATTGATTTAGTGGTGAATAACAACGGTGAAGGGTTAGATTCATTACCTAAAGACCTACGCGAGAATGAAGAAGCGATGGCTGAGGCTATTGAGAACAATGTGCGTAAAACGATTGTGGATGAAAACCCAATTAACCCGAAATATTACGATCAAATGTCGTCATTGTTAGATGAGATTATTAGACAGCGCCGCGAAAAAGCGCTGAACTATCAAGAATACCTTGAGCAGATCAGAGAACTGGCTAAAAAAGTGGTAAACCCCAGCGGTAATCGTAGCGCAAGTTATCCTGATTCTGTTGATACAGCAGCTAAGCAATCACTGTATGACAACTTGGGTAATGATGAAGTGCTGACAGCCAAAATTGATACGGCAGTGCGCTACACCAAAAAAGCCGATTGGTTAGGTGATCGCTTTAAAGAGCGTGAAATAGCTAACGCTATTCGCGAAGAAATCAAAGGCTATGACGTTGATATTGTGGAAGTGATGGATCGAGTGAAAGCACAGAAGGAATATCATTAATGTCGGTAACAGGCAGTGAAGATATTCTTATCAGCGGTATAGAGGTTCAAGTCAATCGTAAGGCGATTAAAAACTTACACCTAAGTGTACTGCCTCCTCAAGGACGTGTACGTTTGTCCGTTCCACATGGGACAGGTGAGCAAGCAATCCGTCTGGCCATTATTAATAAGTTAGCTTGGATAAAGCAACAGCAGGCCGACTTTGCTGCTCAGCCTCGCCAATCAAGTCGAGAAATGGTGAGCGGTGAAAGTCATTACCTTTGGGGTAAACGCTATCGACTTAGCATTGTTTATACCTTGGGTAAGCATGCTGTGACAGAAAAAGGCGTAACTAAACTAGAGCTAGCAGTAACAAAAAATACCAGTGTTGATAATCGTCTTAAGTTGCTTAATGTTTTTTATCGCAAGCGAATGCAAGAGTCTATCGCTAAGTTACTCCCTCATTGGCAAACGAAGCTAGGTGTTGAATCAAATGATATCGGCATTAAGAAGATGAAGACTAAGTGGGGAAGCTGCAACATACAAGCAAAAAGGTTGTGGCTTAACCTAGAGCTAGCTAAAAAGCCACCAGAGTGTATGGAGTACATATTGGTGCATGAGCTAGTCCACTTGATTGAACGCCACCATAACGAGCGCTTCAGAGCCATTATGGATAAAAATATGCCTGACTGGCGTGAGCGCAGAAACTTACTTAATAGCTTGCCTTTGGCTTATGAGGATTGGAGCTATTAGTAGCAGAGTTCAGGTCAGAGTTCGTTGTTCGGTCTTAGTGCTAGTACTAGGAGTTACTATGATCACTTATCAGACAGGTAATGTTTTGTATGTTCAGCCGTCATCAATACTGCAAATACGGTAGGCGTGATGGGGAAAGGTTTAGCTCTGTAATTTAAAAAAGCACTTCCTGATAACTTTAAAGTTTATAAGAGCGCATGTGATGATAAATCTCTCGTAATAGGGCAAGTGTTATTCGTACCTCTAAACTCAATCAATACACCATTTGATGTGATTAATTTTCCAATCAAAGCTCATTGGAAAGGTAAATTGAAGTTTGGAATTATATAAATCAAGAAGGCAGCCCAAAGGCAGCCTCTTCTATATTCCCACTTAACTTTGTTTTTTCGGGCTTTAATCTGTAAGCAGAGGGCTCTTTATTAGTTCAGGATCTTGAGCATTCAAATCGTCCCCGTACCCAGAGCCGTACCCAGAGTGGTTTTTTGGATATTAAGTTTTGTAACTATCCCTTATTTAATGCGCTCTAAGAAGACTCCAGCCTCCATGTGGTGCGTATAAGGGAACTGATCAAATAGAGCAAAACGAGTGATGTCGTGTGTTTCGCTTAGAATGTCTAGGTTCTCTTTCAATGTCTCAGGGTTACAAGAGATGTACATGATGCGCTCGTAGCCTTGAACCATCTTACAAGTATCAACGTCCATACCTGAACGCGGTGGATCAACAAAGATAGTGTTGCAGTTGTAGCTCTTCAGATCGATGTTTGCTTGTTGTAGGCGGCGGAATTCACGCTTGCCTTCCATTGCTACGGTAAAATCTTCCGCAGACATACGAATGATCTGAACATTATCAATCTTGTTCGCCGCAATGTTGTATTGAGCAGACTCAACAGATGGCTTCGCTAGCTCAGTTGCAAGTACACGCTCAAAGTTTTGTGCCAGAGCTAATGAGAAGTTACCGTTGCCACAGTAAAGCTCTAATAAGTCACCTTTGCTGTCTTGAGTACAGTCGACAGCCCATTCAAGCATTTTCTCTGCTACTTTACCGTTTGGTTGAGTAAAGCTGTTCTCTACTTGCTGGTATATATAGCTATCACCATTCACATCTAGCTTTTCAATTACGTAGTCGCGATCAAGGACGATTTTCATCTTACGCGCACGGCCAATCAGGTTTAGGTTAAAACCTTCATCATTCAATTGCTGCTTCAGTGCTTTAGCATCTTGAATCCATTGCTCACCCAATTGACGGTGGTAAAGCAGTGATACCAAAATCTCACCACTCAACGTAGAAAGAAAATCTACTTGGAATAGCTTATGGCGTAGAGAGTGGTTGTCTTTCATTGCATCTGTTAGTAGAGGCATTAAGTCGTTGATAAGACGACTAGCCGCTGGGAACTGGTCTACACGGTATTTTTCTTTGGTCTCTTGATTGAACATGACGTAATACATATCGTCACCTTCATGCCACACGCGAAATTCAGCACGCATGCGGTAGTGTTGTTCTGGAGATTCATACACTTCCAACTCAGGCACATCGTATTGTGAGAACATTTCAGTAAGACGTTCAGTCTTTTCTGCTAATTGTTCTTGGTAGCGTTGCGGGTTTACATCTAAATTCGCCATTGTTATGCCTTTTTGCTGTCGTGCTTTTAAATCAAGAGCGCAGATTTTATTCAATCACAGGCGCTTGTCCAGTGTTGAGAGCTATTCAATGTAAATCGAGCATGAAAACTATAGCTTATAACTATCTTAGACTAGACAAATGATTCATAGGTTAATACTATCTCCCGCAAGCTGGTGCCATTTGGATGTATAGATGGCTGAAGAGGGAATCTGGTGTAAATCCAGAACTGACGCGCAGCGGTAAGAGAGAACGAGTATTCAAAGACACTGCAAATAGCTTTTTGTGGGAAGTCGAATATGAGGTAAACCATAAGGTTGTGCTCTTGAGTCCGAATACCTGCCAGCGGCTAAGCCATACAATGTGGCTTGGTAGGACTTTACGCGATTTAGGATCACAACATGAACAAATCCCTTTTAGCGGTTGCTGTAGCATCGCTACTTTCACCTATCTCCAATTTACACGCACAAGAAGTATCTACTGACGAAACCATGGTGGTTACGGCTAACCGTTTTGAGCAGTCTGCCACTGCGACATTAACTGATGTTGAAGTTGTTACTCGCCAAGATTTTCAAAGAACACAAGCTAAAACAATCCCAGATGTGTTGAGAAGATTAACAGGGATCCAGATTACTCAAAATGGTGGTAGAGGACAGCTCGCTTCTATATTTGTTCGCGGAACAAGTTCTGATCAAGTTCTAGTTTTAGTTGATGGTGTTCGTTTTGCTCGTGCAGCAAAAGGTGCAGTAGATTTCAACCAGATCCCATTGAGTTATGTTCAGAGAATCGAGTATGTACGAGGAGCTAGAGCTTCTTTATACGGTTCTGAAGCAATTGGTGGTGTAATCAACATTATTACGATTGCTCGCGCGACGGATGAGTCAACAACATTGAGTGCTGGTTTGGGTAGCTTAGATTATCAAGAACTTAGTCTAGCATCTGGCGTTGCGACTTCTGAAAATGGTCAGCTAAACCTTGCTATTAGCCATGAGAGCGATGAAGGCTACAATGTTAAGCCCGTACCTGGCTTAAATGATGGCGACCGCCATGGCTTTGAAACGTTGAATGGTTTGGTTGGTTATACTCATAAGTTGAATGAACAATTCAGTGTATTTGGTAATGTTCGTGCTTATGAGAATATTTACCAATATGACAATACATATAGTACACGTAGTTATATGGAGTCTGAAAAAGACGATTTATCAGTGTCGATTGGTGGTACTTATCAAGGCAGCCAATTACACTCTGAGATGCAAGCAACAGTACAAAGCCAAGATTCTTGGAACTATCAATTTGGTGAAAGCAAAACCTCTGGAACTCAAGACGAATTAGAACAAAACAATGTTCAGTGGGTCAGTAGCTATAAATTGAACAAGAATGTTGTGTTAGCTGGTGGCGTTGATTGGCGCGATGAATCATATGTAGATAAAAACGCAAATAAAACATTCGACCGTTCTAACTTGGCAGTATTCGGCCTGTCTTCAGTCACTGTTGATTCTACGACGTTAGAGGCAAGCGCAAGAGTCGATGACAATGAAGAATTTGGTACAGAAACGACATATAACGTCGGGGCTGGCTATCAACTTATTCCAGAATTTGGTGTGAAAGCTTCATACGGTACAGCTTTTAAAGCTCCGAACCTTTACCAACAGTATGATCCGTCTTATGGAACTCAAGATCTTAAGCCAGAAGAGTCTGATGCGATTGAGGTGGGCTTCTATGGCCTAGTGAAAGAGGTATATTGGACATTAACTGGATACGATTACAAGATCACCAATCTAATCGATTACCACCCAACGACATATAAGTACATCAACGTTGACGGTGAGACGCATATTCAAGGTGTAGAAGTGACTGCCGAGTTTGATACGGGCATTGTTCAACATCAGCTGAGTGCTGATTATAAAGATGCAGAAGGTGATGATGGTAAGCAACTGCAGCGCCGAGCAAAAGAGCTGTATAAGTGGAATGCATTGGTGGCATTTGACGTTGTCGATTGGTCTATAAGCTATCAATATGTCGGTAAGAGACCTGATGTTGACTACGGGACATGGCCATATAGTGATGTAACTCTACCGTCCTACTCATTGGTTGACACTGCTGTTAGCTATTATGCTAATGAGAACACTACGATCAGTGCTCGTGTTGATAACTTACTTGATGAAGACTACGAAACGGCTTTAGGGTACCCAGCCGCAGAGCGTGCTTACTACTTGAACGTAGCTTACCAATTCTAATTTACACCTAAACCGCCTTCGGGCGGTTTTTTCTTATTGGGTATATCAATGAAAAAGAAAGTCATCATAAGTTGGTCATCAGGGAAAGACTCGACATTAACGCTGGAGCGTCTACTTGAAAGCTCCGAATATGAAGTTGTTGCTCTCTATACGACGTATGTTGGAGATGAAGTTCCTTTCCAAGTGACTCCTATTGATGTGGTTGCTATGCAAGCTAAGTTAGTCGGGTTGCCATTAATCACGATTGAGCTTCCAGAAGTGTTCCCTAGTAATAAGATTTATCAAAGTATCATTGTCTCCGCACTTAAAGGTTCTGGCTTATCAATCGATGCGGTCGCGTTTGGAGACATGTTTTGTAATGGCATTGCCGATTATCGAAGAAGCTATATAGAACCAGCGGGTTGGGAGTGTGTGTTTCCCCTAATGGGAGAGAGCAGTCAGGCACTTGCGAGTGAAATAATAGACAGAGGAATCGAAACCTTTCTCGTCACGGTCGATAGTGATGCATTAGACATGAGCTATTGCGGGAAAAAATACACGCTTGAACTAATAGACAGTTTACCGAGTCATGTCGATCCATGTGGCGAAGATGGTGAGTTCCATACCTTAGTGACTTCAGCGCCATGCTTTAAAGATAAGCTCAAGATAGAGCTAGAAAATGTAGAGCAAGGTGAGCGCTTTGTTCATCAACGTTATCAAGCTTGCATTATATAGAGTGAGGATTGGCGAAAACTAAGCGAAGGAGTATCATTGCAGCGAAACTTATTATAGGTAATCGTTGTGTCGGATAGTCTGCAAAAAAATATATTGGTCTTTGATTCTGGGGTGGGTGGTCTATCTGTATATAAAGAGATAAGCCAGTTACTACCGAATCATAACTATACTTATGTATTCGATAACGAGGCTTATCCATACGGTGAACTCGATCAACAAGTTCTTGTCCGCAGAGTCCAAAGTATCGTCGCTAGCTTTGTGGCTAGCCACGCTATTGATATCGTAGTAATAGCCTGTAATACCGCAAGTACGATTGTGTTACCTACACTCCGTGCTAATAATCTAATTCCAATTGTTGGCGTTGTTCCGGCAATCAAGCCGGCATCCCTACTTGCCAATAAAGCTGTGGGCCTCATTGCTACTCCCGCAACGATTACTCGTGAATACACACACGAGCTCATCAAAAACTTCTCGAGTAATAAAAGAGTCGAGCTTTTAGGTTCTACTCGGCTGGTGGATATGGCTGAAGATAAACTCAGAGGTGAGGCGATTAACCTTGAAGAGTTACAGCAAATCCTTCAACCGATGATCAATACAATTGATGTGGCCGTTTTAGGATGCACACATTTCCCACTGATCAAATCAGAGATTCAACAAGTCTTAGGTAAGAGTGTTTTATTGGTTGATTCCGGTAAAGCGATTGCGAAGCGAGTTCAAGATTTATTGGATTTGGAAAGTGGTAATAAAGAAAGGGGAGTGCGCGAGGTTTTTTGTAGTGCACTTCCTAAGAAAGAAAGTGCACTAAATAGCATGTTAAAGCAGTTAGGATTTAGCTCAGTTCAGCTTCGTCCGTTTCTGGATGTTTAGGATCATTTGCAACTCGCACTTTTAAAGTTCGTTGCATGTAATCTTTATCGTTAAGTTCTGAAATAGCATGATTTACATCATTGCTAGCCATTACGACAAATCCAAAGCCTCTTCTTTTTCCAGTACGTTTGTCTTTCATTAAGCGTACTGCAAATACTTCACCATACTCTGAGAATAATTCACGTACGTGTGATTCATTCGCTTTGTATGGAAGGTTACCTACATAAAGTGTTTTTGTTGATGCCTTAGGTTCTGAATCTGATTTTGAGTCGGTGCTTGAAAAGTTAACAACAAAAGCGGAAGCCAAGACACCAAGGATAAAGGTAATTGCAGGCGATATATCTACCTGAGAGAAAACAATGCCACCTAGAACAGCTAGTGCGACAATTAACAACATCGATTTTTTTGAGTTCATATCGGAATACTACATATTAATAAACGAAATAGACGCATCTACTCTTAACAAAATAGATACATGAATCTTACGTTCATGGTTTCCATTTTGCCAATGTATTGCTGTGATACGTCTCAAATGTTTAGTTTTTATTCGAAAAATGCGGATCTGGTGGCTTTTTAGGCGAACAAAACTTTTATTCAAAAAAGCCCTTGTGCTCTATGTCGATCTCTCTATAATGCCGCCTCACCGACACGGAGTGAGACGAAAGTCACACGGCGAAATCGGTAGAGAAAAAGGAGTTGAAAATAACCCTTGACTCTCTAAGTGGTGCAGGTATAGTACGCACCCCTAGCGACTGAGATGTGAATCACAAAACGCTAGCGCTCTTTAACAATTTAAACCTATCAATCTGTGTGGGCACTCGTTGATGAATATCAAAACGTTATTACTTAGGTAGTAACAGTTACTTCGGTAACAAACTTGATTTCAATGAACTGAGTGACCAAT
>NZ_JACJFF010000154.1:0-9656 GCF_014164465.1 Vibrio sp. SG41-7
AACTTATTGCCCAAGCCAGAAGCACTTGAGCTTTGCTAACACGTTTATCCTATCTGCTCACAGACAGATTTAACGAGTTAACTCCGAAATCATCAGGCTGGCAGTATACAAAAGGAAGCTGCTAACGATAACAATCACTACCCATTTTTGCAGTTTTTCGTTTGTCCGGTAACGAAACAGCACAAATGCCAAAGCCAATAAAAAAACAATCGCTATTAATCGAGTCATAACTCCTCCTTGTTTCTCTATTTTATACCATTTAAATAAGCAAGTTACGTCAGAGACTCGTTGTTTGATCATTTAGTTGAACAACATTTGAGCAAACAGATATTTTGTAGCTGACATCACATTTTATATGATCTAGGATACGCCTACAGATTACCTAATTATTTAGGTAATTGTTCCGATGAAGACTGCAGGAGAGTGGTTTTTAACTAAATATTAACATTTAGTTAGATAAACCCGCCGAAGAAGTAAATCTTTCAGGCGCTTTGTGCTGGAGAAATCCAGAAAAGTGAGGACTGTCGTTGGAGGAACCTCTGGAGAGAACCGTACTACTTTTTTTGTAGCAAGCGGTCGCCGAAGGAGCAAGCTTAGTGCCCGTTACTTATCTATAAGTGATTCGCTAAGTGAAACTCTCAGGCAAAAGGACAGAGGAGTGGAAAGCAACAGCCTTAATTAACAAAAGAATTCTATCTAGAAATCCGTATGTATTAAGTAGTGCTATCGATCCCTGTGATCTGCACTGCCTTCCCTCTTCTCCTTAAATTTTTAATTTATTAAGGGGAAACTATGAACCATCTACAAGCTACACTTCAAACCATCAACCAATTCGTTTGGGGACCACCGCTACTTATTCTGCTAGTGGGAACGGGGATCTACTTTACTTTTCGCTTAGGCTTACTCCAGTGTAGACACCTCCCAACCGCGCTAAAAATGGTGTTCACCAAAGACAAATCCGGCAAGGGTGACGTATCAAGTTTCGCCGCTTTGTGTACAGCACTTTCAGCAACTATTGGTACAGGTAACATCGTTGGTGTAGCAACCGCAATTAAGATTGGTGGCCCTGGTGCCCTATTCTGGATGTGGCTTGCCGCTGTATTTGGTATGGCGACCAAATACGCAGAATGTCTACTTGCCGTTAAATACCGCAGAACCGATAGCAATGGCGAAATGGTTGGCGGCCCAATGTACTACCTGCAATACGGTGTCGGCTCACGAATCTTAGCGGTAATGTTCGCTGTCTTCGCGTTAGGTGTTGCCTGCTTCGGTATTGGTACCTTCCCACAAGTCAACGCTATCTTAGACGCAACTCAAATTTCGTTTGGTGCTTCTCGTGAGATGTCTGCTGTCGTTCTTACGATATTGGTGGCAGTTGTAACCCTTGGTGGTATTCAATCTATCGCGAAGGTGGCAGGAAAAGTGGTTCCAACCATGGCAATTATGTACATCGTCGCGTGTTTGAGCGTGCTGGTTTCAAATGCCGACCAACTACTGAATGCCATTACCCTTGTGGTTACCTCTGCGTTTACCAACACCGCTGCAACCGGTGGTTTCTTTGGTGCAAGCATCATGCTTGCTATCCAATCAGGTATCGCTCGTGGTGTATTCTCGAACGAATCTGGTCTAGGTAGCGCGCCTATGGCAGCAGCAGCGGCTAAAACGGACTCGTGCGTGAAGCAAGGCCTTATCTCGATGACAGGTACCTTCTTTGACACCATCATCATCTGTACGATGACAGGCTTGGCGCTAATCTTAACGGGTGCTTGGCAAACCGACCTCTCTGGTGCAGCGATGACCACTCATGCATTCGCTGTGGGTTTAAACGCCGATACTTTAGGTCCAATGTTAGTTTCGATTGGCTTAATCTTCTTTGCGTTTACAACGATTTTAGGCTGGAACTACTATGGTGAGCGCTGTGTTGTTTTCTTACTAGGTACCAAAGCCGTACTGCCTTACAAAATCATCTTCATTGCGTTGGTTGCCTCTGGTGCATTCCTAAAGCTCGACATGATCTGGCTGATGGCGGATATCGTGAACGGCCTAATGGCTATTCCTAACCTAATCGGTCTTATCTTGTTACGCCACGTTGTCATCGAAGAAACAAAGCTATTCTTCAAACCTTTAACTTCTTCAAATGATTGTGAAGCCGTTAAAGCATAACTTGAATTGATTGAATACAAAGCCCGCAATAAATGCGGGCTTTTTTATTGATTCAACACTTAAAGTGACTACATTATTACTTGCCCTATATACCCACAAATATAATAAGATATTTATTCGGCGACTGTTCTAATTAAAATAATGCAAAGACTAATAAAAAGGCCACTATTAAAACCAACGCTTAATTAGATGTTACTTATATTTAACAGGTTGTGTCTAAATAGCGTCATTTTTATCATAAACGAATAAGAAACATTTTGTTCCAACCACACAAAAAGACACCATAATAAAATATGTGACTTTAATTCACATATGAGTCAGTTTATAGTCATCTACACTCTTGAGAGAATTATAATAAAAATAAAATGTTGGCTATATGATCAGATTTGACCCAATTAAAAACCGTATTTATAACGACGAACGTTCTATTAAAATAGGATATCGTGAGACTCGCGTTTTAGAGTTATTACTTAAAAAATCTCCCGAAATTGTGCGCAAGCAAGATATTATTAGTTTCGCATGGGGAAGCGAATTCATTGGTGATACGTCACTAGCGAAATGTATCAGCTTGCTTCGCCAAGGATTCGTTAAGCTCGGTATCAAAGAGACGCCAATCGTGACTGTGCCAAAGGTTGGTTACCGCCTTATCGATGGTTGTGTCTTGATCGAATCGCAACCACAAATTGGAGCCACTATACCTCTCACTCCAGTGAGCGACCACATATCACTAAGTCATACCAGTTCACTAGGTAATCGCTGTTCACAAAGTCAAAGCAGTATTGCGCTCTCTCTTGCAAGTAGCCATGAATCTGAATCTAAACAGGCGACACCTGCTTATCATCAAGTCGGCTCATACCGAAATAGACTGTGTTATTTCACTACTGGATGTTTGCTGCTGGCATCTTCGTTGTTGGCTTTCGCTAAAGTTAATGAGAGAAACCTCAGTGATATCAACCCTGTTAATCGACTCAACGAGCAGTGGATTGGTCAAGTACAAGTTTTCCGAGATCCTGAAATGGCGATGACTTCTGAGCTAGAAAGCATCCTCTATCAGTATCAATGTGATTGTGTGGCGTACGTTAGCGAAGAGCCCGGCTATTCAGAACTCTCCGTACTCAACAAAGCAACACGCCAGTCTGTCAATATCTTTTACACGTCAACACAATTGGATCAAGCCAGCACCGAGCTGGCGCTATTCTTAGAGAGAGGCCAGCTATGATGCCATTCGTTGCACTCATTTCCGCATTCGCTTTATTAATTGGTATATGGAATATCCCTTCGCCCCAACCAAAAGAAGAGCATCGCTATCAACATAGCGTGGTGGACTTCATAGTGGATGACAATGTATTACGTACCGATGGATTAACAAAAATAAGTAACAACGAAGTCCTGCACCTTATGTCAGTCCAGGATGACAACATGCCTAACCCGATTGTCCTGAGATTCAAAGGAAAAGCGAACCCTTCTCAATCATTTTTCTTTTCTATATCTGGCACCATCGACTTAGTCTCTGTACAAAAAATAAATAAAACAATGAATGACAGCCTATTGTCACCTTATCTTTTAATCAACAATGACCCATTAACGGTAAAGATTGATATCTTAAGTTCAAATGATTTATTTGCCATAATAAAAACGTGTAATACAGGCCGAACACAACTTCTGGCTAAGCGATAATTAGGAACAGTTTGGCCACCAGCAACCGCTACTTTATTATCAAATGACGATCCTTGTCGATATTACACATAGAAAACGGATGGTTATTTTTATTCATCTATCAGTAATACAATGACGACTTGATCCTGACTTAAAGTGTTTCAATGTTAAAAAGGTCGCACATCAAGATATCCAATCTAGATTTAGACTCCTTATGGTTAAATAACCGCCTTAAAGTTACGAACATTGTGAATGGTTATATCTAGCTTTCTACTTAACCATTCACATCAAGCGTAACGAAATAACATCAAAGCGTTTTGACGTTTAAGCCAAAATTATAACACTCTATTTTTCTAAAAACGGTTTGAGCCCCATCAAATAATTTCCTTTAAGTTGCACACACTTTCACCATATAAACACATTCAACAATACAACCCGATGAATTCAAAGGGTAAATTAATTCAAGCCTTTTCAGTATCTATCTATTTATCAACATGAAAAAGTGAACTTGTCTTGTTAACTACACGGCACACAAAACATTATCAAAATAGAAAAATTACAAACGAGGGAATTGTTAATGATTAGTATAAACAGAAGTCTCTTAGCAACCGCAGTGTTGTCTGTTCTATCAACCGGTGTAAACGCAAAGGTGTACCCGGACCAAATAGTGTTTGACCAACTTGGTGAAGATGTATGTCGCTCTGGTTATCGTCCTTTAGACCGCTATGAAGCCGAAGAGCAGAAGAGTGCTTTGGTCGCTCGTATGGGCACTTGGCAGATTACTGGGTTAAAAGGAAACTGGGTAATCATGGGGCCTGGTTATCATGGCGAAATTAAACAATCAAACAGCGGATCGACGTTCTGTTATCCGAACAATGACCAATCTGAAATACCAAATTACTCTGCTAAAGCCGTCACAGAAGGCAGCGAGATAGACGTTGAATATGACTTAGTGAACAACCGCAATGATTTTGTACGCCCTCTTAGCTATCTAGCTCACAACCTAGGTTATGCATGGGTTGGCGGTAACAACAGTCAGTATGTTGGTGAGGACATGACGATTAAACGCTCAGGTGACTCTTGGGTAATACAAGGCAACAACAGTGGTTCTTGTGATGGTTATCGCTGTAACGAAAAGACTAAGATCACCGTCGACAACTTCACCTACACCGTTAATGACAATAACTTTTGGCACGGCGATGTCGTCGAGTCCGATCGTGAACTGGTTAAAACGGTTTACGCAACCGCGAGAAACAGAAGCGACATCGCGCAACAAGTCGTTGTCGACCTAAAAGTCGATGAGTCTACAAATTGGTCGAAAACGAATAGCTATGGGTTCTCCGAAAGTGTTCAAACAGAGAATACATTCAAATGGCCTTTGGTGGGCGAGACTAAGCTAACGATTAAATTAGAAGCGAATCAGAGCTTCGCTGAAACCAATGGTAACTCCACGAGCGAGCAAGTCACACTTCAAGCTCGTCCTATGGTTCCAGCAAATTCAGAGCTTCCGATTCGAGTTGAGCTATATCGTTCAACCATCTCTTATCCGTACCGATTCAACGCCGACATCAGCTACGATGTTGAGTTTAACGGCTTCCTACGTTGGGGTGGTAACGCATGGCACAGCCATCCAGACAACCGCCCTTACAAAGCTCACACCTTCACTATGGGCCGCAGCAGCAATGAATCAGCCGATATTCGCTACCAATGGGATCACCGATACATTCCAGGCGAAACGAAATGG
This sequence comes from Vibrio sp. SG41-7, assembly GCF_014164465.1. NCBI lineage: Bacteria > Pseudomonadati > Pseudomonadota > Gammaproteobacteria > Vibrionales > Vibrionaceae > Vibrio > Vibrio sp. SG41-7. The sequence goes on from NZ_JACJFF010000154.1 coordinate 5,564, forward strand.
TGGGACTGGGGCTGGGCTATCAAAGAAGCCGGTTTATCAAGCATGCAGTACGCGACTGGAGGAAGCTTACGCCCATTCCACTCCTACGTATCCGGTGATTTCAACGCTGAATCTCAATTTGCAGGCACCATTGAGATTGGCCAAGCAACACCAATTACTAACAGTTTACGCAGCAAAAGAAGTGTTGATTCAGTCAACGAAACCACTGAGCGCATTGGCGATATCGAAGTTACCACCAACTTTAATGCAGATGAGTTGAGTGACTTAGGTTTTGAAGGTGCTGAGATGAACATTAGCGTTGTTGAATAACGCAGTGGCTCACATCTAACACTCGATTTACCAGTAACAAAAAAGCCCACGGCAGTGTTTATATACAAACCTGACGTGGGCTTTCTTCTTTTTAATTCAATTGTGTAGAGCCTTTAGGACGACTCTCAATAACCTATATCCAAAACGGTTCAGGTTATACTGGCTCTTCCATCAGAAGCTTAACACCCAGCCCCACCAGCACCATGCCCGTCACACCTTCCATCCATTTCATAAAACTCGCGTTCTTGAGCAAGTTTTTAGCTGAGTTAAGTGCCCCAGCCAAGCCGCATTGCCACACCATCGCAATCATAAAGTGGACCGAAGCCATCAACATAGATTGCAATAAAGGCGAACCTTCAGGGTTTACAAATTGAGGTAAAAAGGCCAAATAGAAAACCGCTGTTTTGGGGTTGAGAACGTTAGACAAGAAGCCTTCACGCAAAGAACGCTTTGCACTGTAAGCCTGCTGAGCTTGTTCACCGACCTTCAAACCACCACCGTTTTTCATCAACGCTCGTAAACTGCTTAAGCCAAGCCAGATGAGGTAAACTGCACCTACCATCTTAACGGCTTGAAAGAGTTCAGCAGACTGGGCAAGAATTGCAGAAATACCCACAGCAGAGAAAAAGGCGTGTACATAGAGGCCGCTACAAATACCAAAGCTGGTCATTACACCGTCAGATAAACCCGAGCGGCTCGTGTTGCGAATCACCAAAGCCGTATCTAAGCCCGGCGTTAGCGTTAAAATAGTGATGGCAATTAGAAATGCCTCAAAGTTCAAAATATCCATATTATTGTCATTGTTGTTCAGCGATCTATCATCAATACCGCTTATCTGAACAATTCGCAAGCAACAATTGCCATCTGCTATACAAGTCACTGATTTTGTGCACAATGGAACAGTTTAATTTGTTAAGAAATAGTAAATTCTAGGCATCGTACTGCCTCATGCTTTTATCGCTATATCTTCGACTGCGAAGGTCAGCGTCATTAAAAAGCAGAGCCATAATCAAAGTACACCAGAGATGAACCTTAAAGCTGACGCTGTCCTAGGGATCATTTAAAGAAACCAAATTAAGAGTAGTCAAATGAGCGCATTCAAAAAACTAGTCGAGCACTCTCAAAAATGTTCACGCTTTCAACATCTAGCCTCTATTTGTGGTTGGGACCAAGCTTCAATGATGCCTGCCGGTGGTAACCAAGCGCGTAGTGAAGCGATGGCCGAGCTTTCGGTTCATATTCACGGGTTGATGACGCAACCACAACTTGGAGATTGGATTGCAGACGCTGAAAACGAAGCGCTGAGCAACGAACAACAATCATCTCTGCGTGAAATTAAACGCCAATGGCAACAAGCTAACCTACTTCCAGAAAAATTGGTGGAAGCGAAATCTCTAGCAGGTTCAAAGTGTGAACATGCATGGCGTAGCCAACGTGGTAACAACGACTGGGTTGGATTCGAAAAGAACTGGCGTGAAGTGGTTGAACTGTCTCGTGAAGAAGCGCAGATCCGCGCCGATGCGGCGAACCTAACACCTTATGATGCCATGCTTGATATCTATGAACCAGGCACCAGCTCTGCTTCACTTGATGTCTTGTTTGCAGACGTTAAAACTTGGCTTCCAGGCTTGATTGATGAAGTGATCGAAAAGCAGTCGAGCGAGCAATTTAATGCGCCATCTGGCATCTATTCGACCGAGAAACAGAAAGCACTTGGTTTAGAAGTCATGAAGCTGCTTCAGTTCGATTTTGAACACGGCCGATTGGATGAAAGTGTTCACCCATTCTGTGGCGGCGTGCCTTCAGACGTGCGTATCACAACCCGATACGACGAAGCGGAGTTCGTTCAAAGCTTAATGGGTATAGTGCATGAAACAGGGCACGCGCGTTATGAGCAAGGCTTACCAAAACATCTAGCAGGTCAACCGGCGGGCGAAGCTCGTTCGATGGGTATCCATGAGTCTCAATCTTTGTTCTTCGAGATGCAAGTTGGCCGCAGCGACCCATTCATCGGACACTTAGCAAACTTGGCGGGGCAGCAATTCTCAGGTTCAGAGTTTGAGAAAGAGAACTTCCAGAAGATCTACACTCGCGTGAAAAAAGATTTCATCCGTGTTGACGCTGATGAGCTTACCTACCCTGCACACGTTATCTTGCGCTACGAAATTGAACGTGACTTGATCAACGGTAAGATCAAACACACCGATGTGCCAGAACTATGGAATACTAAGATGCAGTCATACCTTGGATTAAGCACTCAAGGTAATTTCACTAACGGCTGTATGCAGGATATTCACTGGACGGACGGTGCATTCGGTTACTTCCCATCTTACACACTAGGGGCGATGTACGCGGCTCAGTTCATGGCTTCAATGAAGAAAACAGTGGATGTGAACGCTGTGATTGAAAGTGGCGACCTATCACCTATCTTCACTTGGTTAGAATCGAATATTTGGAGTAAAGGCAGCCTGCTTAACACCGATGACTTGGTGAAAGGCGCAACCGGTGAAACCTTGAATGCGCAATACTTCAAAGATCATTTAAGAAGTCGTTATTTATAAGAAAAGGGCACTTAATGTGCCCTTTACCTCTACGGGTAACGTTCTAAGCTTCTCAGAGGCAAGACCCCACATTGATATCGATGTATCGCAGTATCAAGGTAATCTTGCGTAATGAACACTTCTTTGTAGTCTGTTTTTTTATTGCAGACTGGGCAATTTGAATCTACTAACACCTTATTTTTAGGTGATGTAAATAGACAACTATTACACCTTAGACCATAACCACCGTGGTGGTTGAAAACAAACTCGTCTGCTTCAATCATATCTTGAATCCGCTTCTGCTTCATTTCGGCACTTAATTGCCTATTTCGCTCTGCTATAAGCTCTGCTTCACGTTCTTTGTGTAAGCGTTCTTCTCGAAGTTTTGTTGCTTCTTCCTTTCTCTCTTGCATTCTATGTCTGAAATCTTCGATGCTTTGATCTCTTAGCTGAAAAACAGTTGGGGCAATTGTAGTAGCCACCACATCGTTGATTGCTAAATACTGAAGGTAATCAAGTATTACTTTAAAAGGAGAGATTATCTTATGGTTTTCTTCAATCGTTAAATACCAAGCAATACGCTTGTTAGTCTGTGACCCGTTAGCCTTTGCTTTTTGCCTTGCTTGATATTGAGCCATATTCAATCGCAACATGTTTGAATTCATAGGTGCATTTTTCTGAACAAAGCGCTTTATGTCGAAAGCCTTTATATCTTGATTTACACCAATTCGATACAAATGATCAACGATAAGCGCTTGCCATTGCTCACGCTGACACTCGATAATCCAGTCAACATCGGTTTTAAAATTAACTAAGCCTGAGTATTTATCTACACTCACCCACTTCAAAAAATCAGAGATAACGTTTTGCTTCTGCTGTTCATTTCGAAAAATCCAACTGCTATCAACAGTACCCAACCAATCTAGTTCGTCTTTGATCTCAGCTCTGAATCGCTGTTTCGCATTTTCAATATTATGCTCTTTTCTCTGCTCACGCTCATATAGCTGTTGTCTTCTAGACTCCTCAGCATCTAAACGATGTTGAATAACACGGTTCCTGTTTTCAGCTTCAAGTTTTAGTTCAGCTAGAGCTTTATTTACTTTTTCCATTGCCTTCGGATGGTGTATCCCCGAATTCAACTCCGAACTGCGACACTCTTAATTTTCAAGCAGCCGACATCATTTCTTTAAATAGGACAGCTGGCTGCTTGAACCCCAAACACTTTTTCGGACGATAGTTAATCC